>JALZNB010000406.1 GCA_030857905.1 Actinomycetota bacterium | reverse complement strand
CGACCGAACTCGGCCTGGCCGCCGAGCGGTTGGTGTGGATGGAGCAGGTCCACGGCCGGACTGTCGGGTTGGTCGACGGCCCGCAGCCCGAGCCGGTCGAGGCGACCGACGCGCTGGTCACCACCGTGCCCGGCCTCGCCGTGATCGCCCTTGTCGCCGACTGCGTCCCCGTCCTGATGGGCGAGCCGGAGGCGGGGGTGATCGCCGCGGTGCACGCGGGCCGGGTGGGCGCGCGGGTCGGCGTGGTCCCGGCCGCACTCGACGCGATGCGGGGTGCGGGCGCGGACCTGGCCAAGATCGAGGTGCTGCTCGGCCCGTCGGTGTGCGGCGAGTGCTACGAGGTGCCGCGGGCGATGCAGTCCGATGTGGAGAAGCACCTGCCCGGCAGCGCGTGCAAGACCCGCAAGGGCACACCCGGTCTCGACTTGCGGGCGGGCCTCTGGCGGCAGCTCGCGGACGCCGGAGTCGGCCGGATCGGGATGGACCCACGCTGCGCCTTCGAGGAGCGTTCGCTGTTCAGTCACCGCAGAGAAGGAACCACTGGGCGATTCGCCGCGATCACCTGGCTCGACCCGGAGTCGTCACGGTGAGTGATCGACAGGCGGAGATCGTCGCCAATCTGGGTGACGTACGTGACCGGATCGCCGCCGCGTGCGCCAGCGCGGGTCGCGAGCCCGGCGAGGTTCGTCTCCTCGCCGTCACCAAGACTTTCCCCGCCCACGACGCGGCGACGCTGGTGGACCTCGGTCTGACCGATCTCGCCGAGAACAAGGACCAGGAGGCAGGCGGCAAGACCGGTGAACTGCGCGAACTGCGCCCGGACGCGGCCGTGCGCTGGCACATGGTCGGGCGGTTGCAGCGCAACAAGGCGCGTTCGGTCGCGCGATGGGCCGCCGAGGTCCAGTCCGTCGATTCCCCCCGCCTCGCCGACGCGCTCGACAAGGCGGTCGCCGCCGCCCGTGCCGAGGGGGAGCGCTCGGAACCGCTGGCCGTACTGCTCCAAGCGAGTGTCGACGGCGATCCCGCGCGTGGTGGTTGCCCGCTTGACGAGCTTGATCGTCTCGCCGAATGTGTAATTCGATCGAATGAACTCCACTTGCGGGGGATCATGGCCGTGGCGCCGCGCGGCATGGAACCTTCGGTCGCGTTCGAACGTCTAGCGAGTGTCGCGAGTCGGCTCAGGTCGGTATATCCCACGGCCAGTGAGCTTTCCTGCGGCATGAGTAACGATCTTGAACAGGCGATCGCGCACGGCTCGACGTGCGTGCGTGTCGGAACCGCGTTGCTGGGAGGACGCGCGTTAGCCTCGCCGGAGAAGGTTCCGGGGAGCAAGATCCCAGGCGACGGTTGAGACGTGCGGGGATGTGGTATTTGAACGCGCGCGTGAAACCACGCTCGGGGAGTCGCGGAGGAACGCCATGAGTACGCTGCAGAAGCTGAAGGCCTACTTCGGGATGGTCCCGGCCGAGGAGTTCGACGACTACGACGCCGAGGACGGCGTGGGCTATGACCGACGTGGTTATCCTCGTCGGCCAGACCGCGCTGACCGGCCCGACTACATTGATGACGAGTTCGACGACTATCCCGACGCCCGTCGCCGTTGGTTCGGCGGCAACCGCCCCGCGTACCGCGATGAACTCGACGGCGATTACGAGCCTGTCGAGCGCGGCCGCACCCGTCCCGCCTGGGCGGGTGCAGGTGCGGGTGCCGGTGCTGCCGAACCGCAGACACACGGCGCGCTGGCGATGGATCCTCGGCGCGACCCGGCACCACGCCCTCGGCAGATTGAGCAGCCCGTGCCAACCGGATATCCGCTCGGCCGGGTGGTCACACTGCACCCGAGCAGCTACAACGAGGCCCGCACCATCGGTGAGCACTACCGCGACGGTCGGCCCGTGATCATGAACCTGACGGAGATGGACGACGCGGACGCCAAGCGGCTCGTCGACTTCGCCGCCGGACTCGCGTTCGCGTTGCGCGGGTCGATCGACAAGGTCACCAACAAGGTGTTCTTGATCTCACCACCCAATGTCGACCCCACCGCTGAGGACAAGCGGCGGTTGGCAGAGGGCGGATTCGCCACCAGAAGCTGAGTGATGGCAGAGTTGAACTGTGGAACCAGTGCTGATCGCGGTTTTCTGGGTGTTGTTCGCCTTCTGGCTGTTGCTCACCGCGCGTGTCGTTGTCGAGTACGTTCGCGCGTTCGCGCGGGAGTGGCGACCGGCGGGTGGGGTTGCGATAACGCTGGAGACCATCTACACAGTGACCGATCCTCCGGTACGTCTGGCTCGTCGGGTCATCCCGACTATCCGGATCGGAGGCGTAGGCCTGGACCTATCGATTATGGTGCTGCTGTTGGTCGTGTTCATTCTGATGCGGCTGGCATATCCCGGGTAACGGGGAATCCGGATACCTGCAGCCCTGGAGTGCGTGAGGTGATCAGATGTCGTTGACCCCCGCTGACGTGCACAATGTCGCGTTCAGCAAGCCTCCCATTGGCAAGCGGGGCTACAACGAGGACGAGGTGGATGCCTTCCTCGACTTGGTCGAGGTGGAGCTTTCCCGCCTGATCGAGGAGAACAACGACCTGCGAGCGCAGGTCGAACAGCTCGACTCGCAGCTCGAGTCGGCGCGAGCTGACCTCGACGACGCTCGGTCGTCCTCGGGTCCCGTCACGGCGGTGTCCGCGGCCCGACCGGCGGACGAGCCGCGACGGCTGACCCCCGTTCCCCCGCCCAGTGCCATGGAGCAGACCAGTCCCGGTGGCGGCGGTGATCATCACGTGCAGGCCGCGAAGGTTCTCGGCCTGGCGCAGGAGATGGCCGACCGGCTCACCGGCGAGGCCAAATCCGAGGCCGACGGCATGCTCTCGGAGGCCCGGACCAAGTCCGAGCAGCTTCTCTCCGACGCGCGGTCGAAGTCCGACACCATGGTGAACGAGGCACGGACCCGTGCCGAGACCATGCTGAACGACGCGCGGACCCGCGCGGAGACCCTGGAGCGTCAGGCCAGGGAGAAGGCGACCACCCTGGAGCGCGACGCCCAGCGCCAGCACACCGAGATCATCGGTGCGGTGCAGGCGGAACGCACCACGCTGGAGAAGAAGATCGACGAATTGCGTACGTTCGAGCGTGAGTACCGCACGCGACTCAAGACCTTCCTCGAGTCCAGCCTCCGGGAACTCGGCGACCGCGGTTCCGCGGCCCCGACCACCGAGGGCGGACGCGCGGCCGGTCAACAGAGCGGGTACTCCTTCGGCCCGCGCGCCGAGGCGGGCTGACCCACGTGGATCGGGGCGTCGCCCACCGGCGGCGCCCCGCCCGGTAGACAGGGCACAGGGTGCTGTACATCGTCTTGCTGTTGGTGTTGGCCGCCCTCGGGTTGCTGATCACCGCTCTCACCACGGCGAACACGCTGTGGGCGTGGGTGTCGGTCGTCCTGAGCGTGGCGGCGGCCGGTGTGCTGGTCGCCGACTGGCTCAGTCATCGCCGCGCCGCGAGGTCCGGGTCGTCGCTCGACCCGCCCACTGATGTCGACGAGTCCGATGAGGATGAGTTCGACGAGGACGACTCCTCCGCCATCGAGGACCATCCGGCTCCCGACTCCTTCGTGGACTCGGCCAGCCAGAGGAAGAGTCGACCGACGCCACCGACCTGTTGGTGGTCTCCGGTCTGTCGGAGCCGGTCCGGGTGGTCGATGAACGCCCGCGCTACCACGTGTCGACGTGCGCCTGGCTGGGCGGACGGCCGACGATTCCGGTCCCGATCTCCGAGGCCCGTGAGTTGGGCTTCACCCCGTGCGGTCGTTGCACACCTGACGCGGTGCTCGCCGCCAGGCACCGGGCGGGCCGAGGGGCTCGCCAACCCGAGTCCTGACGGTCGCCACCACCCTGACCGCACCGTCTTGCCGCGCCGGTCGAGTCGTGACCCACCGTTCGTCTGGGACGGCCCTATCGCCTGAGGTCACCGGCCGAGAACCGGGTTGCGGGTGTTCGTTACCCTGGGAACCACAGGCACCGATCCGGCCATCACCGGGGAGCCTCCGGAGGAACGGGCGCGAGCCTCAGTAGAACCGGACGGGTCAGGCCCGTCACAGCCTTCGAGCGGTCGCCGGACGTCTCGGCGGCAAGCGGGGTGGTACCGCGGCACGCGGCGGCACAGAAAGCCGTCGGATGTCGTCCCCGTGTGGGTCCGACCGATCCGTACGAGGAGCACCACCCATGCCTTACCCCAGGGCGCATCACGAATCCGCCACGGTCCCCGCGCAGCCGTCCTTCCCCGACCTGGAGAAGGCCGTTCTGGCGCGCTGGGCCTCCGACAACACCTTCCAGGCCACTGTGGACGCTCGACCGGCAGGTGAGAACGGCGCCAACGAGTTCGTCTTCTACGACGGCCCGCCTTTCGCCAACGGCCTGCCGCACTACGGTCACCTGCTGACCGGGTACGTCAAGGACGTCGTCCCGCGCTACCAGACCATGCGCGGCAAGCACGTCGAGCGCAGGTTCGGTTGGGACACCCACGGTCTGCCCGCCGAGGTGGAGGCGGAGAAGCAGCTCGGGTTCTCGTCCAAGAGCGACATCGAGTCCTTCGGCATCGAGAAGTTCAACGACGCCTGCCGCACATCGGTGATGCGCTACGCGGATCAGTGGCGCGACTACGTGACCCGGCAGGCGCGGTGGGTCGACTTCGACAACGACTACAAGACGCTCGACCTCGACTACATGGAAAGTGTCATGTGGGCGTTCAAATCCTTGTTCGACAAGGGTTTGATCTACGAGGGCTTCCGGGTGCTGTGGTACTGCTGGCGTTGTGAGACGCCGCTGTCGAACACCGAGACCAAAATGGACGACACCTACCGCGACCGGCAGGACCCCGCGGTCACGGTCGGTCTGCGGCTGCTCGCGCCGGGCACCGACCTCGACGGCGTGCAGGCCCTGGTGTGGACGACGACCCCGTGGACGCTGCCGTCGAACCTGGCCGCCGCCGTGCACCCGGACGTCGACTATGTGGTGGTTTCCGCCAACGATCAGCGTTACCTGCTCGCCGAGGCCCGGGTCGGCGCGTACGCCCGTGAGTTGGGCGAGGACGCGCCGATCCTGGCCCGGTACAAGGGAAGCGATCTGCTGGGCACGAAGTACCAGCCGCCGTTCGACTTCTTCGTCGGCCGGGAGAACGCCCACCAGGTGCTCGCCGCCGACTATGTGACCACAGAGGACGGCACCGGAATGGTGCACATCGCTCCCGCCTTCGGTGAGGAGGACAAGGTCGTCACCGACGCGGCGGGCATCGAGGTCGTCGTGCCGGTGGACGCCCACGGTCGGTTCACCGAGGAGGTGCCGCCTTACGTTGGCACGCAGGTGTTCGACGCCAACAAGCAGATCATCCGCGACCTCAAGGAAGCCGGACTGCTGCTGCGGCACGAGACCTACGACCACCCGTACCCGCACTGCTGGCGTTGCGACAACGCGCTGATCCAGCGTGCCGTCTCGTCGTGGTTCATCGCGGTCACCCGGTTCAAGGACCGGATGGTCGAGCTGAACGAGCAGATCAACTGGGTGCCGGGCCACATCAAGGACGGCCAGTTCGGCAAGTGGCTGGAGAACGCGCGGGACTGGAACATCTCCCGCAACCGGTTCTGGGGCTCGCCGATCCCGGTGTGGGTGTCCGACGACCCGGAGTACCCGAGGACGGACGTCTACGGGTCCCTGGCGGAGATGGAGCGCGATTTCGGTGTGCGCCCAACGGATCTGCACCGGCCGAACGTCGACGAGCTGACCCGGCCGAACCCGGACGACCCGACCGGCCGGTCGACGATGCGCCGGGTGCCCGAGGTGCTCGACTGCTGGTTCGAGTCCGGCTCGATGTCGTTCGCCCAGGTGCACTACCCGTTCGACAACGCCGAATGGTTCGAGGACCACTACCCGGGCGACTTCATCGTGGAGTACAACGGGCAGACGCGCGGCTGGTTCTACACGATGCACGTTCTGGCGACGGCGTTGTTCGACCGGCCCGCGTTCGTCAACTGTGTGGCGCACGGCATCGTGCTCGGTGACGACGGTCAGAAGATGTCCAAGTCGCGCAAGAACTATCCGGACGTCAACGAGGTCTTCGATCGTGACGGTTCCGACGCCATGCGGTGGTTCCTGATGGCCAGCCCGATCCTGCGCGGCGGCGACCTGGTCGTCACCGAGCGCGGCATCCGGGACGCGGTCCGCCAGGCGGTGCTGCCGCTGTGGAACTCCTGGTACTTCCTCGCCCTGTACGCGAACGCCGAAGGCAAGGAAGGCACGTGGCGCACGGACTCGCCGCACGTGCTGGACCGGTATGTGCTCGCGAAGACGCGTCAACTGGTCGACTCGGTGACCGGCGCGATGGACGTCTACGACATCTCGGGCACCTGCCAGACCGTCCGGGAATACCTGGAGGTGTTGACCAACTGGTACGTGCGCCGGTCGCGGGACCGGTTCTGGGCGGGCGACACCGACGCGATCGACACCCTGCACACCGTGCTGGAGATCGTGTCGCGGGTGACCGCGCCGTTGCTGCCGCTCACGACCGAGGCCGTGTGGCGGGGCCTGACCGGTGGGCGCTCGGTGCACCTGGCGGACTGGCCGGACGCCGAGTCGCTGCCGCGCGACGATGCCCTGGTCGCCGGGATGGACCGGGTCCGGCAGGTGTGCTCGGCGGCTTCCGCGCTGCGCAAGGCCAACAAGCTGCGCGTGCGGCTGCCGCTGGCCGCACTGCTGGTCGCGGCCGAGGACGCGATGGTGCTTGAGCCGTTCACCGAGCTGATCCGCGACGAGGTCAACGTCAAGTCGGTCGAGCTGACCACCGATGTGGCCGCGCACGGTCGATTCGAGCTGGTCGTCAACGCCCGAGCCTGCGGGCCCAGGCTCGGCAAGGATGTGCAGCACGTCATCAAGGCCGTCAAGGCGGGTGACTGGAGCACCACGGAGTCCGGCGCGGTCGTCGCGGCGGGCGTCGAACTGCTCGACGGCGAGTACGAGCGGCGGCTCGTGGCGACCGATGCCGGGGCCACCGGGGAACTTCCCGCGAGTTCCGGCCTGGTCGTACTCGACACCGAGGTGACCGCCGAGCTGACCGCCGAAGGTGTTGCCAGGGACCTGATCCGGGTCGTGCAACAGGCTCGCCGTGACGCGGACTTCGACGTGTCCGACCGGATCACGCTGACCGTGTCGGCGTCCGCGGACGTGGCCGAGGCGTCGCGGATTCACGAGGCCATGCTGACGGGCGAGACGTTGGCTGATTCGGTGACATATGCCGATGTTGACGGCGGGTTCGAGGGTTCGGTTGGTGACGGCGTGGCGGTCCGGGTAGCGGTGAGCCGGGTTTAGCCCGCACTACATCTCCACCTGTCAGGAGGGCGGCCTCATAGTGTTCGCGGTCGCCCTCCTGACATCGTGAGTCGTGGTTGACGTGTCTTGGATTTTCACTGTGACAGTGGGCGCGCTGCCTCAGGACTGAGCAAACCTGTTGGGGCGCCTGGTGAAAATCGAACGAGCACCCCACCCGTCGTGGTCTCGACGGATTCGGGCCGCAACGATCCGGGCTGTTCGGCGAAGAACCGGACCAGGTCGGTCGCGGACCGCCCGCCGCTGATCACCACCTGTCGTCGTGGCTGCGCGGCGGCGTCCTCCCCGTCCACCGGCGGGAAATCCGTCACGGTGATGGCGGGCGACCGCTTGACCAGGTCGGTCAGGATGGTCAATACCCGCGGGTCCGCTTTGCCCGTGCGCAACGTCTTGTCGACGCTGTCCCCGGTGGTGATGGCCGGGGAGTCCGCGAGCTGAATGCCGGTCTGCGTGCGGATCATGCGTTCGTCCGCGGTCGACCCGGCCGCGGAGGGCCGGTGGATCTCGATCCGCGCGTCCCGGTCGCCGAAGATCGCGACCGGTTCGCCTGCCATGACCGCGGCGGTGAGGTCCGGGCGATGAGCCAGTTCGGCGCGGAGCGCGGGGGTGACGACCAACCAGGACTGGGCCGGACAGGTGTCGGCGCAGGCCACCGACCGGGTGACGGTCGCGGTCGGACGGCCCGCGCGGATCAGGTCGGCCCAGGTGTTCTCGTCGGTCAGAACGGGAGTTTCGGGCAGATTTTCACTCAACCAGTGGGCCGCGGCCGCGCCGGGAGCGCTGTCCGCGTCACTCGCGGACGCCGTGTGCAGCCCGCCGACCCACGCGGGCACCGCGAAGATCGCCGCGGTGAAGGCCATCGAGAGGGTCGGTGCCAGCAGTGGCCGGACCATCGTGTGCTTGCCGATCCGGGCCCGGTGGGTGATACCGCACTCCACCGTGCCCGCCACCAGCAGCGCGGCGAGGGGGACCAACAGGGTCACGGCGCCGATGCCGGGACCGCCGGGCAGCAGCGTGATCGCGATCAGGACGAGCGCGCTCCCGGCGATCGGCCGCAGGCGAAACGAGAACAGGGCGCTCACGGCGGCGAACGCGCCCATCGCCGCGAGTGCCGGGTCCAGCGCCAGCCAGTTCTCCGGCGTGGGGCCGTCGGCCGAGACCGAGAACCCGTTCAGGGTCGTCGCGCTGCCCAGCCCGATCCCGATGCCCAACAGGAACAGGGCGGACAGCATCAGCGACAGACGTTTGCGCCTGCGCCGCCAGATGAGCCAGGCCGCCGAGGTGACCAGCACGAGGGTGATCGGCGCGGTGATGACCGCGACCACGAGAAAGGCGGTCGCCCACAGGTCAGGCGCGAGTTTGCGGTGCCTGCGCGGTGTCCAGAGGAGCACCAGCGCGGCCAGCACCCACGGCATCGCGATGTTCTCCGGCCGCACCCCGACCTGCACGCTCACCGCGAGCGGGGACAAGGCGGTGATCGCGACCGCGGCCGCCGCCGTCCAGCGGGTCAGCCCGATCCGGGCAGCGAGCAGCCAGACCAGGATGGCGCTCGCCGCCGCGGCCAACACCATCGGTTCGCGGACGGCGCTCAGCGCGGAGTCGTAGCGGGAGAACGAGTTCGTGAGGGTGGTGTACCCACCGAGCTGTAGCCAGGCCAGCGGTGCCGCCGCCATCGAACCGGAGTCGAGCAGGTCCCCGAGCTGATCGACGGCGTACACCTGCGCTACGTGCCGAGATTCGGCGGGCTGTCCTGGCGAGTTCAGCGCGGCTATCCGAAGGATGACAGTGAGCGCGGCCAAAGCGAGGGCCGCGAGATAGGCGATCAATTCCCGGTTGGCCAGACACGAGGGCTCGCTCGCGATCGAACGCAGCGTGAGTGCGACCGAGTACCGGGAGCCGTGGGGTTTCACCGGCGGGGCGAAGGTGTGCAAGTGGAGGCGGGCGCCATCCCCACGGGCTGGTACGGGTCTTCGCCGCGTTCCCCAGCTCGAACCGATCGCGTTCCAGCGCTGTGCCGTCATATGCCTGCCCGCTCGGCGGTCCCGGCCGATGACGTGCTGCCGGGAGCGAGCTGGAAACCTCCTTCGGTGAACGGTCCGACAGTGCGGGTCGAACGACCGAGCCGCGCTGCGGTGGACTCATGCTAGACCGGTGATTACGCGATTGCGTACTGCAACTTTCCGTGCCCGGCGGACACGGCCTTACGGGTGAAGCAGGTGCCGCTCTTGGGCCGTTCGGGTGTAGGGCACACCCTGTATGCGTTGTCTCGCATAGACCTTCCGACAGCCACGGCCCATACGCTGCCGTATGGTCGATCTGTACGGTAGCGTACGGAACGTGCCCGGCAGCCGACGAACCAAAGACGACTGGACGGCGATAGCCCTCGCCGCCCTCGCCGAAGGAGGCGTGTCCGCCGTCGCGGTCGAGCCGTTGGCCGCCAGGGTCGGTGCCACCAAGGGCAGCGTCTACTGGCACTTCGCCACTCGTGACGCGCTGCTGGAAGCCACGTTGCAGCGATGGGAACGTGAACACACCTCCGAGATCATCGCGTTCGCGGACGGTGGATCCAGCCCTCAGGAACGGCTGAGCCTGCTCTTCACGGCCGCGCTGACGCCATCGATGGGCGTCGTGATCGAACTCGCGCTGTTGGCCTCGTCCGGCGATCCCGTGGTCTCGGCCGCGATCGCCCGGGTGACCGATCGCTGGATCGCTTACCTCGCAACACAGTTCGGTCAACTCGGGTTCGGGCGCGGTGCGGCTCGGCGACGGGCGATCGTGGCCTACTCGGTGTACCTGGGTCAGGCGCAACTGATGCGGTCCGCGGATGTGCTGCCCCAGTCGGCCAGTGCGCGCAAGGCACATGTGGCCGAGGTGCTGCGGGTGATCTCCGCGTGATGCGGTTCGGTGTGCGGGTCAAGCCAGGGGCGCGCAGGACCGCTGTCGGCGGACGGTTTGGGTCCGCGCTCGTGGTGGCCGTGTCGGCGCCCGCTGTCGAGGGGAAGGCCAACGAGGCTGTGCGTCGTGCGGTGGCCGAGGCGTTCGGGGTCCGGCGGGGGGATGTGACGATCGTCGTGGGGGAGCGGGGACGGGACAAGGTCGTGGAGGTCGATGTCGATTCGGTGGTGGGGAACGGGATCTTGGCCGGGTTGATGTGAGGCTTGGGCTCTGGCCTGGTGGGCCTTCTTTTCCGGTGCCTGAAGGATTGTCCGGCGGAAAGGCGGGGATCGGGGGTTCCTGTTCGAGGTCGGCGGGAGCCGGGGCTCGTTGTGTGCTGGGTGCGGTTCGTGCTTTCCCGGGAACCCGTCGTGGCTTCGCGGGACTGTGTGTTGGCTGGTCGCGAGGGACACTGTGTCTTCTCGGTGTCCGTGCGACCGTCTGGTGTGGAGGTTGAGTGACCGATCTGACCATGGCCCTGGGTGTCGGGGCGGCAGTGCTGTTGGTGGCCGTGCTCGCGGTGCGGGTGTCGGTGCGCCTGGGGTTGCCGTCGTTGTTGTTGTACCTCGGGATCGGGGTGATGATCGGTGAGGCGGGGCTGGGGATCGAGTTCTCCAACGCCGAACTCACTCAGGCTCTGGGGTTGGCCGCTCTCGTCCTGATCCTCACCGAGGGTGGGCTCACCACGCGGTGGGACGAAGTGCGGCCCGCGCTCTGGCCGGGGATCGCACTGTCCACTGTGGCGGTCACGGTCAGTATCGGGGTTGCCGGGGCCGTGCTGCACTGGACGCTCGGGCTGGACTGGCGGCTCGCCCTGCTGTGGGGCGCCGTTCTCGCATCGACCGACGCGGCCGCCGTCTTCAGCGTGTTGCGCAGGCTTTCGGTCACTCGGCGGCTGGTCGGGTCCCTCGAACTCGAAAGCGGGATGAACGACGCCCCCTGTTACATCGCCGTGGTGTTGCTCGCCTCGACCAAGGCGGTCGACTGGGGATTGCCGCTCACGTTGCTCTACGAACTCGGCGTCGGCGCGGTGCTCGGGATCGGGCTCGGTTGGCTGGGCGCCCATGCCTTGCGCCGCGCCGCGTTGCCCGCCACGGGCCTCTACCCGTTGGCCACTGTCGCGGTGTGCGTGCTGGCGTTCTCCAGTGGACAGGCGCTGCACGCCTCAGGGCTGCTCGCCACCTACATCGCGGGGTTGGTGCTGGGAAACTCCCGACTTCCGCACCGCGCCGACACGGTGTCGTTCGCCGAGGGGTTGGGGTGGCTGGCGCAGATCGGTCTGTTCGTCCTGCTCGGACTGTTCGCCTCGCCGACCAGGCTGCTCGACGCGGTGATCCCCGGGTTGGTGGCCGGGGCCGTGGTCACGTTCCTGGCCCGGCCGCTGTCGGTGATCATCGCGACGACGCCGTTCAAGGTGCCATGGCGAGAACAGGTGTTCCTCTCCTGGGCGGGGTTGCGCGGGGCGGTGCCGATCGTGTTGGCCATGATCCCGTTGTCGCAGGGGGTTCCCGGCGCGCAGCTACTCGTCGACGCCGTGTTCGTGTTGGTCATCGTGCTCACGTTGTTGCAGGGCAGCACGCTCGGCATGCTCGCCCGGTGGTTGCGGCTGGATGTCGGCGCCTCACCGAAGGAGGTCCAGGTCGACGCCGCGACCCTCGACGAACTCGGGGCCGAACTGCTCCAGGTGACCATTCCGCCAGGCTCCCGGCTGCACGGCGTCTACCTCACCGAACTCCGGTTGCCACCCGGTGCCACCGTCAGCCTCGTCGCCCGGGCGGGGAAGGGGTTCACCCCTGGGCCGACGACACGGTTGCAGGAAGGCGACCAGGTGCTCGTCGTGTCCACCCAGGCCGTGCGGATGGCCACCGAGAACCGGATCCGGGCTGTGGACCGGGCGGGCCGCTACGCCAGGTGGAAAGGGGAAAGCGGGCAAGGCTGACGCGGTCGCGGTTCTCACCATCCGGACGCCGCTGTGCGCTGGTCAGGTGCTCGACTAGGGTCGAGTCCAAGGTCATGAGTGCCAGCGTCAAGCCCCGGCTCGCTGGACGGCAACCCTCCTCCGCGGTGGGGTGCCCCGGGTGAGGACCCGGCCCTCCGCGCGGTGCGGACGGGCAAGCGCGGACCCCGACTCGTGGGTCCCTCACGACCCGGAGACCCCCCGTGACGCTCGCCATCCCAGCCTCGGCAGCCACCGCTGTGACAGCCGTGCCGCACACACTCGGTTCGCGGCTCACCGTACCCACGCTGAGCGGGCATCGCGTTCCCTACGCCAACCTCGACCACGCGGCCAGCGCGCCCTGTCTCACCGCTGTTCGCGACGCTGTCGACGAACTGTTGCCTTGGTATGCCAGCGTGCACCGAGGCGCCGGGTTCGCTTCGCAGGTGTGCACCAAGGTCTATGGGCAGGCCCGCGACACGCTGCGCCGGTTCGTCAATGCCCGCCGCACCGACACCGTCGTGTTCACCCGCAATACGACCGATTCGCTGAACTTGCTGGCCAGAGCCCTGCCGAGTGGTACGTCCGTCGTCCTGTTCGACACCGAGCACCACGCGGCGTTGCTGCCGTGGCGGGGGCCGCTCGTACAGCGCATCGAGACGCCGGTGAGCCCAGATGACGCCGTACCGGCCCTCGAAGCGACTCTCGCGCGACTCCCTGTCGGACCTCGGCTGGTCGTACTGACCGCCGCGTCCAACGTCACCGGCGAACTCTGGCCGGTCGCCGAACTCGCCGCCGCCGCACGCGGGCACGGTGCCCGCATCGTGTTGGACGCGGCGCAACTCGCACCGCACCGGCCCATCGACATCAAGGCGTTGGACGTCGACTACGTGGTCCTGTCCGGCCACAAGCTTTATGCCCCCTATGGCGCGGGCGCGCTGATCGGCCGGGCGGACTGGCTGCGGGCCGCCGAGCCGTACCTGGTCGGCGGCGGGGCTTCCCGCCAGGTCGTCGACCGGGGTGACCACCTCGGTGTCGCCTGGGCGGCGGTGCCGGAGCGGCACGAGGCGGGCTCGCCGAACGTCGTCGGCGCCTACGCGCTCGCCGTGGCTTGCGAGACCATTACCCGGCACGGCTGGGCCTCGGTGATCGAGCACGAGAGTGTGTTGCTCACCCGGCTCCGTACGGGGCTGGCCACCATTCCCGGTGTGCGAACCCTGGATCTCTTCGGTACCGACCAAGACCGCGTCGGTGTCGTCAGCTTCACCATCGACGGCATCGAGACCGCGCTGGTGGCGGCCGTGCTGTCCGCCGAACACGGCATCGGCGTGCGCGACGGCGCGTTCTGCGCCCACATCGCCACCCGCAGGCTGCTTGGCCGTTCCGGTTCCACTCAGCTGCGGGCGTTGCGCGCGAGTATCGGCCTCGGCACCACGGTGGAGCACGTCGACCGCCTGATCGCGGCCCTCCGCGCCCTGGTCGCCGACGGCCCTGGCGCGGAGTACGAACTCGTGGACGGGCAGTGGACGCCGGTCGCCGACACCCGCCCGCTGCCGCCGTTCCTGGCGTGCTGACCGGGGTGTTCGGCCGACCGTGGACAATGGGTGGGTGAGCACTGAGCCTGGCGACGACCGCCGTACCGAACCGGACCCCCAGGACACGGACCCGGTGGCGACTGTTCCGGAGCGGGCGCCGTTGCCGAAGAAGCGGCTGTTGCTGTTGTCGACGGCGCTCGTCGTCTACGCGCTCGACCTCGTCACCAAGATCGTCGCCACCGCGGCCCTGGACGGCGAGCCCCCGGTGCGCATCCTCGGTGGCCTGGCCTACCTCCAGATCGTGCGCAACCCCGGCGCCGCGTTCTCCATGGCGACCGGCCTGACCTGGCTGCTCACCCTCGTGGCCGCGGGCGTCGTCGTCACCATCATCTGGATTATGCCGAAGCTGCGCTCCACCGGCTGGGCCCTCGGCCTCGGCTTGGTGCTCGCGGGCGCGCTCGGCAACCTGACCGACCGGATCTTCCGCGCGCCCGGCGTCTTCCAGGGGCACGTGGTCGACTTCTTCTCGGTGTTCGCCCCCAACGGCGACGTGTTCCCCGTGTTCAACGTCGCCGACTCCGGCATCACCGTGGGCGGTGTGCTGATCGTGATCATGGCCATGATCGGCCGCGACTACGACGGCCGGTCCACTCGCAAGACCGAAGCGGAGAACACAGCGTGAACGCGTCAAGGACCCTGCCCGTGCCCGACGGCCTGGATGGGATGCGCGTCGACGCGGGCCTGTCGAAGCTGCTCGGCCTGTCCCGCACTGTCGTCGCGACCCTCGCCGAGACCGGTGACGTATTGGTGGACGGCAAGCCGGTGGGCAAGTCGGATCGGCTGCTCGCCGGGGCCTGGCTCGAAGTGACTCTGCCGGAGCCAGCCCGCCCGATGGAGATCCAGGCGATCCCGGTCGACGGCCTGGTCGTCATCCACCAGGACGACGATATCGCCGTGCTCGACAAGCCGGTCGGTGTCGCTGTACACCCCAGCCCCGGATGGACCGGTTCGACCGTGGTCGGCGGCCTCGCCGCCGCGGGCATCCGGGTGTCGACCTCCGGTGCGGCCGAGCGGCAGGGAGTCGTCCACCGCCTCGACGTCGGCACGACCGGGGTGATGGTCGTGGCGAAGAGCGAGCGGGCGTACACCGTGTTGAAGCGCGCGTTCAAGGAACGCACGGTCGAGAAGCGCTACCACGCGCTCGTGCAGGGCCACCCCGATCCGAGCGTGGGCACGATCGATGCGCCGATCGACCGGCACCCGAAGCTCGACTACAAGTGGGCGGTGGTCGCGGGCGGCAAGCCCAGCATCACCCACTACGAGACGATCGAGGCATTCCGGGCCGCGTCACTGCTCGATGTGAAACTGGAGACCGGGCGCACGCACCAGATCCGGGTGCACTTCTCCGCCCTGCGCCACCCGTGTGTCGGCGACCTGACCTACAGCGCCGATCCGGCGTTGGCCAAGCGGCTCGGCCTGAACCGGCAGTGGCTGCACGCCCGGACGCTCGGCTTCCACCACCCCGACGACGGTCGCTGGGTCGAGTTCACCAGCGAGTACCCGGCTGATCTGGCGGGCGCGTTGGACGTCCTCGCCGCCGACTACTGAATTGTCCGGCCCGCCGCCCGGCCGTCGGCTAGTTTGGTCACAATGCCGACGGCCGAAGGCGGTGCGATGAACGATCAGCGGGGCACGAATCGGGACCATCAGGGTGAGGTGACCGATCAGTTCCTGGTCGACGGTGTCGCGCCACCGGTCATCGGCGACTCCGGTGACGACGGGGCCGACACCGCGGTGATCTATGACCGGGAACCGCCGACTCGGCCGATCCCGGCGATGCCACAGGGCCAACTGCCCGCCGAGGAGCCCAAGAAGGGCTTCCTGGGCAAGATCTTCGGTCGCCGCTGACGCGGTCGACCGGGCGGGCTCTCAGCTCTCCACGGCCCAGGTCAACGTGCGGGACTCCTCGTCAGGGCGGGGGCTCCACTGCACCGATACGACCTCGATCTCCTCCGGCACCACATACACCGTGTGCCCGCCCGCGGTCTCGCCCGGCGCGACGCCGATGCGGTGGGGCGGTCGGGAGGACAACGACACCGGAGCCTTGGAGATCGACTCGCCGTCTTTGGTCACCAGGACCAGGTACAGGTCGGGCAGGGTCCCGAAGGTTCCCGAGCCGCGGTTCGTCAACTCGGTGTGCACCACGATCGAGCGCTCGCCCGGCTGTAGTCGGTATCCGGCCGCGGTGAACAGGTAGTCGGCGGGGTCGACGAACTCGATCAGCTTGATCGCGAGGCGTTCGCCCTCCAGGCCCTCCGCCTCCAGCAGCACGCCGACCACACCTTCGCGCGACGGCGGTCGGGTGGTCGGCTGGGTCCGATCGGTCGCCGAGATCGCGGCCGACGACGGCGGCTGGTCACCCCGTGCCCAGGACGAGCTCTGCGGTGGGCCCCACGTGCTGAGCACTTCACCCGCCTGCACCGGCGGGCCCGCATGAACGGGGAACGGCTGGCTCGGTGGGCCGGTGCGCACCGGGTACGGGCCGCTCTGGGCCTGCATCTGCTGGGGCCCGGTCTGCGGATAACCGTGGTGCGGCGGCGGATACTGCTGCTGCTGCGGGTAACCCTGTTGCGGTGGCGGGTAAGCGCCGGACGGGGTGCCGTGAACGCCGTAGCCGACGACCGGTCCGGTCATCCGGGACAGCGCCGCGCGCAGGCCGTTCGGGTCGCACTCGACACCGACGAGCAAGGGCAGGCCGGTGGCGGACAGCGCGACCAGCCGCGAGGCGACCTCGCGCGGGTCCATGCCCAGCCGCGCGGACACCTCGTGCACCGCTGCCCTGCCCATTTCGGCGACCACGCCGAGAAGGCGAATGTCAACTGGATCCGTGGCGACCACGCAGCGCACGCTACCCGGTCGGCTCACCCATCGTGTCGGAAGCCGGGGGTAGACCCGGGTGGTATTTCGTTTCGGTGATCATCCGCTCACACCGGGCTGTCATCGAGGACGGCGGGGTGTCGGGGGTCGTCGACCCGTACCCCCACGTCGGCGATGTGCAGCGGGCGGATCTCCTGGTCGTAGCGGGCGAACGCGGGCAACACCCACTGTTCCCCTGGTGGCAGACGCCTCTCCAGCGCCCGCGCGGACAGCCACAGGTGTGTTGACAGCTCGTGTGGCAACCCGCGACCGAGGAGGAATTCGCCGTCGAGCAGGAGCACACCGCCGGGACGCAGAGTGACATACGGCGCCCGTGTCGCCCGGTCGCGCACGGTGTCCCACAGACTCGGCAGCACCATCCCGGAGCCGCCTGGGCCAAGCGGATCGAGCACTTCTCGACACAGCGCACCCCGGTCCAGCCAGAGCTCGTAACGGGCGTCGGGATCGTGGCGGCCCCGCTCGAACCGCAACGACGCCGGTCGGACGAAATTCGCGGTCGAGACCCGGATCACGGCCCGGCCCGTCGCCCGCAACCGCTCACCGAGCGCGTCCGCGAGCGCCCCCGGTTCGGTCGGCCCGGAGCCGTCCACCACCACCCGTGACCAGGCATCCATCGACCTGCCCGCGACCGTGTCGACCAGTTCGTCAAGCAACCGCTCCGGGGAGATCGGACGAAATCGCACGTCGTGATCGTGCCCCGGCCGAGGCTTCCCGACACACCCCAACCCGTGCCGGGAAGACGATCAGCGGTCCCACTACTGTGTCGGGGTGGCGCCTGAATCCTTCGCTCATCTGCACGTTCACACCGAGTATTCGATGCTCGACGGAGCAGGCAAGCTCAAAGACATGTTCGCCGAGTGCGAGCGCCTCGGCATGACGTCGATCGCCATCACCGACCACGGCCACACCAACGGCATCTACGACTTCTTCAACCAGGCCAAGCGCGCGGGCATCAAGCCGGTCCTCGGCATCGAGGCCTATGTCGCCCCCGCGTCGCGGTTCGCCAAGGAACGGGTCCGCTGGGGCGACCCGAGCCAGAAGAGCGACGACCTCTCCGGTGGTGGGTCGTTCACCCACCAGACCATCTGGGCGCGCAACCACGCGGGTTTGCAGAACCTGATGACGCTCTCCAGCCGGGCGTCGATGGAGGGCCAGCTCGGCAAGTGGCCGAGGATGGACCGCGAGCTGATCGCCGAGCACTCCGACGGCCTCATGGCCACCACCGGGTGTCCCTCCGGCGACGTGCAGGTCCGTCTGCGACTCGGTCAGTTCGACCAGGCACTCCAGGCCGCCGCCGACTGGCGCGACATCTACGGCAAGGGCAACTTCTTCGTCGAGTTGATGGATCACGGCATCGAGATCGAGAGCCGGGTCCGCGGCGGCCTCGTCGACATCGCCCGCAAGCTCGACATCCCGTTCGTGGTCACCAACGACTCGCACTACACCTACAAGGAAGAGCGCGATTCGCACGACGCGCTGCTGTGTGTGCAGACCGGCAAGACCATGCAGGACCCGACCCGCTTCAAGTTCGACGGCAGCGGCTACTATCTGAAGTCACCCGATGAGATGCGGGCGATCGACTCGTCCGACCCGTGGCAGGAGGGGTGTCGCAACACCCTGCTGGTGGCCGAGAAGGTCGACATCTCCGGGATGTTCGAGTTCCGCAACCTGATGCCGAAGTTCCCGATCCCCGACGGCAAGACCGAGGACGAGTACTTCCGCGAGCAGGTCTGGGAGGGCATGCGCAAGCGCTTCCCCGGCGGCGTCGACGACGAACACCACAAGCAGGTCGAGTTCGAGATCGGCGTCATCCTGCAAATGGGCTTCCCGGCCTACTTCCTCGTGGTGGCCGACCTGATCCAGTGGGCGAAGAACAACGGCATCCGGGTCGGTCCCGGCCGAGGATCGGCCGCGGGCGCGCTGATCGCCTACGCGATGGGCATCACCGACCTCGACCCGTTGGCCCACGGCCTGATCTTCGAGCGGTTCCTCAACCCCGACCGGGTCAGCCCGCCCGACATCGACATCGACTTCGACGAGCGTCGGCGCGGTGACGTCATCCGCTACACCACCGAGAAGTGGGGCGCGGACAAGGTCGCGCAGGTCATCACCTTCGGCACGATCAAGGCGAAGGCCGCGATCAAGGACTCCGCGCGCGTCCTGTTCGGCCAGCCCGGTTACGCGGTCGCCGACCGCATCTCCAAGGCGTACCCGCCCGCGGTGATGGCCAAGGACATCCCGCTCAACGGCCTGTTCGACCCGCAGCACAAGCGCTACGCCGAGGCCACCGAGATCCGCGAGCTCTACGGCAACGACCCGCAGGTCAAGGAGATCATCGACACCGGCCGTGGGCTGGAGGGCCTGATCCGCAACGCGGGCGTGCACGCCTGCGCGGTCATCCTCTCGGCCCGGCCGCTGATGGAGACGATCCCGCTGTGGAAGCGGCCGCAGGACGGCTCGATCATCACGCAGTTCGACTACCCGACGTGCGAGTCGCTCGGGCTGCTGAAGATGGACTTCCTCGGCCTGCGCAACCTCACCGTCATCGACGACGCGCTGCGCAACATCGAGCGCAACGGCAAACCCGTGCCGGACCTGGAAACCCTGACCCTGGACGACAAGGCGACCTACGAGTTGCTGTCCCGAGGCGACACCCTCGGTGTGTTCCAGCTCGACGGCGGCCCCATGCGCGACCTGCTCCGCCTGATGCGCCCCGACAACTTCGAGGACATCTCGGCGGTCGGCGCGCTCTACCGGCCGGGCCCGATGGGCGCCAAGTCGCACACGAACTACGCGCTGCGCAAGAACAAGCAGCAGGACATCACCCCGATCCACCCCGCGCTGGCCGAGGACCTCAAGGACATCCTCGGCACGACCTACGGCCTGATCGTCTATCAGGAGCAGGTCATGGCCATCGCCCAGAAGCTCGCGGGCTACACCCTCGGGCAGGCGGACCTGCTGCGCCGGGCCATGGGCAAGAAGAAGAAAGACGTCCTGGACGCGGAGTTCGTCAACTTCTCCGGCGGCATGGAGAAGCGCGGCTTCCCGAAGGACGCGATCAAGACCCTCTGGGACATCCTGGTCCCGTTCGCCGACTACGCCTTCAACAAGGCGCACTCCGCCGCGTACGGACTGGTGTCCTACTGGACGGCCTACCTCAAGGCCAACTACCCGGCCGAGTACATGTCCGGCCTGCTCACCAGTGTCCGCGACGACAAGGACAAGGCCGCGGTCTACCTGGCCGAGTGCCGCAAGATGGGCATCACGGTACTCCCGCCGGACGTCAACGAGTCGGAGAAGGAGTTCGCCCCGGTCGGCACCGACATCCGCTTCGGTCTCGGCGCGATCCGCAACGTCGGCGCCAACGTCGTCGACTCGATCATCAAGGCGCGCGTGGAGAAGGGCGAGTTCGCCGACTTCTCCGACTACCTGCGCAAGGTCGAACAGGTCGCCTGCAACAAGAAGGTCGTCGAATCCCTGATCAAGGCGGGCGCGTTCGACTCGCTCAAACACCCACGCAAGGGCCTGTTCCTGATCCACACCGACGCCATCGACGCGATCATGGAGACCAAGAAGGCCGAGGCGGTCGGCCAGTTCGACCTGTTCGGCGCGGGCGGTGAGGCCGATGCCGAGGTCAGCAGTGTCTTCGACGTCCGGGTGCCCGACGATTTCTGGGACTCCAAGCACCAACTGGCCCTGGAACGGGAAATGCTGGGCCTCTACGTGTCCGGTCACCCGCTCAACGGCGTCGAGCACGTGCTGACGGCGCAGTCGGACACCTCGATCGCGGCCATCCTCGAAGGCAACATCGCCGACGGCACCCAGGTCGTGATCGGCGGCATCCTCGCCTCGGTCAACCGGCGGGTCAACCGCAACGGCGAGCCGTGGGCCTCGGCGCAACTCGAAGACCTCGCGGGCGGCATCGAGGTGTTGTTCTTCCCCAAGACGTACACGGTCATCGGGATGGGCGTGCAGGAAGACGCGATCGTCCTGGTGAAAGCCAGGGTGGCCAAACGCGACGACCGCACCTCGCTGATCGCCAACGACCTGGCCACGCCCGACCTGTCCAACGCCTCGGGCGCGCCGTTTCGGCTGAGCATGCCGATGAACAAGTGCACGCCGCCGCTGGTGGCGCAGCTCAAGGACGTCCTCGACGCCCACCCCGGCACGACCGAGGTCCACCTCAAACTGATCAACGGCCAGAAGCAGACGGTGCTCAAACTCGACGACGGCCTGCGGGTGACGCCGACGCCGTCGCTGATGGGTGACCTCAAGGTACTGCTCGGACCCGGCTGCCTTTCCTGACCCTGTCCCGTTTTCGTGGTCCGGTCAGGCTTGGCTGGGAGCGTGGGTGATCAGCTTCACTGGCGTCTGCCGCAGAGACGAACCGTGGTGTCGGACGATCAGATCAGGTTGGGCGAGGAGTTCACCCAAGATCCTCACGGGCTCTACGCACAGCTGAGGGTCAGCGGCCCGGTTCGCGAAGTCGTGTTGCCCTCCGGGGTGCGTGGATGGTTGCTCACCAGCTACGCCGATGTGCGCGTGGCGTTGGCGGATCCCCGGCTGAGCAAGAACTACAGCGCGGCGATGCCACTGTTCGCGCGGAACACGGAGCCGAGCGCGGGCGCCGAACCCGCGAATTTCGGCACCGAGTTGGTCACGCACATGCTCAACACCGACCCGCCGCCAAGCGGGCTCAGCCCGGCACCGACCTGCTCTCCGAGTTGATCCAGGCAAGCGATGACGACGACCGCCTCGACAGCGTCGAACTGGTCTCGATGGCGTTTCTGCTGTTGGTCGGTGGCCACGAGACGACGGTCAACCTGATCGGCAACGCGATGCTCGGGTTGCTGCGCGACCCTGCCCGGCTCGCGACCCTGCGGGCGGACATGGGGTTGCTGCCCGGTGTCATCGAGGAGTTTCTGCGCTACGAGAGTCCGCTCCACCTGGCGACGACGCGCTTCACCACGGAACCGGTCACCTACGGCGGTGTCGAGATCCCCAAGGACGAGTTCATCGTGGTGTCGCTGAGCGTGGCCAACCGCGATCCCCAGCGTTTTCCCGACGCGGACGCGTTGGACGTCACCCGTGCTCCCGGCGCGCACATGGCGTTCGGGCACGGCATCCACTACTGCGTGGGCGCGCCGCTGGCCCGGATGGAAGGCGAGATCGCGCTGCGGGGTCTGATCGAGCGGTTCCCCGCGTTGAGTCTGGCCGCGGACCCAGTGGAACTGCGGTGGCGAGACAGCATGCTCATCCGCGGCCTGGAGACACTGCCGGTGCGACTTCGGTAGCTGATCGTCCTTTCTGGACGGTTGTTGCTCGTCGCCTCCCGGTGTGGCGTGCCAGGGTCACGTGCCCGGGTTGGGTACCGTGGCCCGGTGCGGGGGCGACCGGATCGGAACCAGGGTGGGATAGTGGCTACTCGACTGCGTCGGGTGCGGACGCACCTGGCGCTCGTGACCGTCTTCGGCCCCGTGCTCGGGATGGTCGCCACTGTCGTATTCGGTGCCTGGTTGCCCGGTCTCGCGATTCCGGTCGTCCTGCTGGTGGCCGGTCTCTCCTACATCCACGCGCGGCGTTTTCGGCCACGCCGGTGGCCGCTCGCCGCCGCTGCCCTCGGCGTTCTGCACGGCGGCTACCTGGGCAGTGCCGTACCCGCGTCCCCGTGGCTCACGATTCCGCTCGGTGCCGCCGTCTTCGCCGTGGCCGGGTGGTGGGTCGCCGATCAGGCCCGGCGTGCCGTCCTGGAGCCGTACACCCCGGAACTCGCGGATTCACTGGTCGAGGTCCCGTGGCGGGCCCGAGGCGCGCGCAAGCTGGAACTGGTGGTGGGTACGGACAGGATCACCCTCACCGGCAGCAAAGGCAGGTTCCGCACAGTGCGGCCGATGGTGGCGCTCAACGTCGTCGGCACGGTGGAACAGGTCATGGTGGCGCGGCGCGCGACCCTGCCGGTGCCCGGTGTCGGCGAACTGCGGGTGACGGTCACCCCGGGGCCCGCGGTGCGGATCACCGTCCCGCCGGGGGAGTGGATCGTGCCGACCGACAACGGTCGTGAGATCGCCAAACTGGTTGCGCGGCGCAAGAAACTCGCCGAGTGAGATGGGCCGCCCGCGGGCGTGGCCGGTGACGGGCGCGGGTTAGCCTGCCCGGCGTGACCCCCGACGAGTTGATCGCCCTCGATCGCGCGCATGTGTGGCACCCCTACGGACCCATGCCGGGTACCCGGGAGCCGTTGATCGTCGAGTCGGCCCTCGGGGTGCGGCTCACCCTCGCCGACGGGCGGGAGCTGGTCGACGGGATGTCCTCGTGGTGGTCGGCGATCCACGGCTACCGCCACCCGGTGCTCGACGCCGCGCTGGCCGACCAGGCCGGGCGGATGAGTCACGTCATGTTCGGCGGCCTGACCCACGAGCCCGCCGTGCGGCTGGCGACCACGCTCGTGGAGATCACGCCGGAGCCCCTGCGGCACGTCTTCCTGTGCGACTCGGGCTCGGTCGGCGTCGAGGTCGCGATCAAAATGTGCCTGCAGTACTGGCGGTCGGTCGGGAACACGCGCAAGACCCGCCTGCTCACCTGGCGCGGTGGCTACCACGGCGACACGTTCAACCCGATGAGCGTGTGCGACCCGGACGGTGGCATGCACTCCCTGTGGCGCGGAGTGCTCCCGGTCCAGACTTTCGCTGAGGCACCACCGGCCGAATTCGACCACGACTATGTCGCGCACCTCGCGGAGATGATCGAGTCCAACGCCGACGACCTGGCCGCGGTGATCGTGGAACCGGTCGTCCAGGGCGCGGGCGGCATGCGGTTCCACGATCCCCGCTACCTGCACGTGCTGCGTGAGCTGACCCTGGCCAACGACGTCCTGTTGATCTTCGACGAGATCGCCACCGGCTTCGGTCGCACCGGTGAGTTGTTCGCGGCCGATCACGCGGGGGTCAGTCCGGACGTCATGTGCGTCGGCAAGGCGCTGACCGGCGGATACCTGAGCATGGCCGCGACGCTGTGTTCGTCGCGGGTGGCCGAGGGCATCTCGCGGGGAGACGTGCCGGTGCTGGCGCACGGGCCGACGTTCATGGGCAACCCACTGGCAGCCGCCGTCGCGAACGCGTCGATCGACCTGTTGTTGGCGGGGGACTGGAAGGGCACGGTGAAGCGGATCGAGGGGGAACTCGCCCAGGGTCTCGCTCCCGCGCGGGATCTACCGCACGTGCGGGATGTGCGGGTCCTCGGCGCCATCGGGGTGATCCAACTCGACTGCCCGGTCGACATGGCCGCGACCACGGCGACTCTGGTCGACAACGGAGTGTGGCTGCGGCCGTTCGGCGATTTGATCTACACGATGCCGCCGTTCGTCAGCACCTCCGACGACATCGCCGCGATCACCACGGCCGCCGTCGCCGCGGCGACGGGCCACGACCCGATGTGAGGACTCGACGGTCACGGCGCTCGTGTGTGGACCGAGCGCGCCCGCTCAGGAAACCGACTGGCCCAGTGCCACGGCCAACTGCGTGTTGGTCGGCTCCACCAGCACCTCGCCCCCGGGCATGACCACCACCGGGATGTTGCGTCTGCCGCCCGCCAGGTCGATGGCGGCCTCGCGGGCCGCGGCGTCGTGTTCGACGTCTATCCCGACATAGGGCACGCGGTTGTCGCGTAACCAGCTTTCCGTGCGGCGGCAGTCACCGCACCAGGCCGCGCCGTAAACCACCACAGGCTCGTTGTCCACGGCTCGACCTTAACCGAGGTTCGGGCCGCATGAGGTCCATACCATTTGCCAGGTCTAGCCTCTACGTCCGTGACTGTCCTCGTGATCACCGGGACCGGCACCGGCGTCGGCAAGACCGTCGTCACCGCCGGGGTCGCCGCGCTCGCGCTCGCCGCTCGGCGTCGCGTCGCGGTGCTCAAGCCTGCCCAGACC
>JALZNB010000378.1 GCA_030857905.1 Actinomycetota bacterium | reverse complement strand
GCGGTGGGGTCACCGTCTCCTCCTCGCCTCGTTCGCGCCGCGCGGCACGGTAGCGCACGACGGCCGGGCGCCGGCGCACCCCCTTGTCTGGTCAGGACGGACCGACTACTCTCCTGCGGCACTTCGCACCAACGCCGCGTCCGGTGGGAGCCGGTCTGCGGTGCCGCGGGAGTTCCCACCCTCTGGTTCTCACCAGTCCGAATGAAGGGTTCACTGATGGCTCGACCGCAGTATCGCGGTGCCCGGCTCGCCATGGCGGTGGCCATGGCCTTCTCGATGATGCTCGCCGTACCCCTGCCCGCCGCCGCCCACCCCGAGGTCTGCGACGGCAAGGAGGCCGAGACCGCCTCGTCGGCGGCGTTCGAGCTCGCCTCGTCGGTGCTCAACGTCGTCAACCTGTTCGCCGGCGTCTTCCCGGCGCAGGCGCCGGCGCAGGAATCCTCCGACGAGGGGTGCTTCACCGAGGCCGAGGTCGCGGCCATGGACGACTCCGGCGCGACACTGGCGCCGGGTGACACGGCGAGCAGCCCGAACGTCACGCTGCTGGCCAACCTGCCCAAGAGCGGCCCGTTCGAGGCCTACAGCGCCTTCGGCAGCGACCTGGCCTTCTGGGGCAAGTACGCCTTCCAGGGCAACTACAACGGCTTCCAGATCACCGACGTCTCCGACCGGGCCAACCCCAGCATCGTGAGCCAGGTCAACTGCCCCGGTTCGCAGAACGACATCTCGGTGTGGAAAAACCTCGTGGTCACCTCCACGGACTCCAGGCGCAACGACGACTCGTGCAACAGCTTCGCCCTTGGCACCACCACCACCCCGTCGTCGTTGGACCCGAACGCCGAGTACTGGGAGGGCCTGAAGATCTTTGACTGGTCCGACCCGGCCGACCCCCGGCTGGTGACCACGGTCGAGACCGACTGCGGGTCGCACACCCACACGATCCTGCCCGAAAAGGACCGGGTCCTGGTGTACGTGTCGTCCTACGACATCAACCCCAACGCCAAGGACTGCCGTAGCACCGGGTCGTCCAACGACCACGACAAGATCTCGATCGTGGAGATCCCGCTGGACCGCCCGCAGGACGCCAGCGTCATCGCCGAGCCGGTGCTGTTCCCCGACGGCGGCAACCCGGGCAACGCCTACACCCGCCCGACCCGTGGCTGCCACGACATCACCGTGTACCAGGCCAAGAAGCTGGCCGCCGGGGCGTGCATGGGCGAGGGCGTCATCATGGACATCAGCGACCCGGTCAGCCCGAAGGTGCTGTCCAGCGTCCGCGACGACAACTTCGCGTTCTGGCACAGCGCCACGTTCAGCAACGACGGCAGGACCGTCGTGTTCACCGACGAGCTGGGCGGCGGTGGCAGTCCCACCTGCAACCCGACGGTCGGGCCCACCAAGGGCGCCGACGGCATCTACGACGTCACCGACCCCAACGCACCGGTGTTCGCCAGCTACTTCAAGATCCCGCGCACGCAGTCCAACAGCGAGAACTGCGTGGCGCACAACGGCAACGTCATGCCCGTCCCCGGACGCGACGTGATGGTGCAGGCCTGGTACCAGGGCGGGTTGTCGATCTTCGACTTCACCGACCCGTACAACCCCCGCGAGCTCGGCTGGTTCGAGCGTGGCCCCTACGTCCGGCCCGACACCGGCGGTGCAGGGCTGTCCGGTGGCTGGTCGTCCTACTGGTACAACGGCAACATCTTCACCAACGAGATCCAGCAGGGCCTGGACGTCCACACCTTCGCGGACCGGACGACCGGGCTGGCCGCGAACCTGCCCTACCTCAACGCCCAGACGCAGGAACCGCCGCCGAGGCGCCGGTAGCGCCAACCCGAGCTACGACAGGAGGGCTCCCCGCGGGGAGCCCTCCTGTTGCCGGCGGTCAGCGGCGGATCGTCGGGCCAAGGCCGGAGCCACGGCCCATCCCCGACAGCCCGCTCCAGGCCGCGCCGGCGACGATCAGCGCCAAGCCCAGCACCAGCGGAATCGGGTTGGCGAGCACGAACGTGGCGAACAGCACGGCGACGCCCGCGACGATGAGGATCACCTGCTTGCGGGGTCCGGCATCGATGCCGCCGAGGGGGCCCTGGCCGGGCTCGGTGACGGGGTCGACCTCCTCGGCCGGGAAGGTCGCGAAGCCTTCGGCGGAACGCGCCAGGATCCGCTCGTTGTTCTCGGCCGCGGGGCCCGGGATCTCCTCGGTCATGGTTGCTGCACTGACGCCGTCGCGGCTCCGGGGCTCATCGCTCGACCACCTCCTGGCAGCGGCCTACCCCGCCGCCGGTCACCGCACGCCGCAGCGCCGCCCGGTCGATCTTGCCGGCGTCGGTGCGGGGCAGCTCCGCCAGCACCACGAGCTCCCTTGGCGCCTTGTACCCGGCGGTGCGGGCGCTGACGTGGGCGCGCAGCTCCGGCAGCGTCGGCGGGGTGCCGCTGGCCACGAC
>JALZNB010000368.1 GCA_030857905.1 Actinomycetota bacterium | reverse complement strand
GCGCTCGGCCCGGTCCAGGCGGTCGGCTATCCCACCGCCGAGGACCTGCCCGGGTTCGCCGAAGTATATCCGCGAATCTTCCACCTCGGCGCTGTCACCCACCACCGTCCCGGCGTGTCCATGGAATCACTCGTCGAGCTCGACCTGGCCCACGCGCCCGTGCTCGGTGAATTCTCCGTGTCCGGTGTCGACTCGATCCCGGTGTCCGTGCTGCTGGAGAACGCGGCGTGGTCGGCCGACTGGGTGTCCCCTGTGGACCGTGATCTACAGCTCAGCCGGATCGATGGTGTGGTGGTCCAGCTCGCTGGCCTGCGGCTTGACGGGGGCGCGATCACGCTGTGCCGCAGCATATCTGGGCGGTATGTGGCCGACGAATGGGCCGCTGACATCTCTTATCGGTGTGGTGAGTCCGATGTGCTCACCGCGCGCCTGGTGTACACGGAGATCGCCGTCGACGCGGCGGACGCGACAGCCGAGGCGGGAGCGCCCGGTGGTGTGGAACTGCGGTGGCGCGGCCTGGTTCTGCCTCTGGCCGATGCCACCGGTGTGACACGGGAGAGCCATCCAGGCGATCTGTGGGCCGTTCCGCACGCTCCGTGCACCCGTCTTCCGTTGGTGGCGCTGGAAAGCGTCCTGTGCGACGCGGCGCGCTCGACCGGGGCGGCACCCGTGCTGTCCATCGGACGGATCGTGTTCACCCAGTCCGGTCGCCCGTCCAGCCCGGTGCACCGGATCGAGGGCAGAGACCCGTGGATCATCTCGGACGGCACGACCGGCGACCCGCTCGCGCGGGTCAGCGGGCTGATGTGGTCCGCCGACGACAAGACAAGGAATAGCCGATGACCGTGGCCGCGTTGACGATGGCTCAGATCTACCGCCCGGAGTACGTCGAGGACCCGTACCCGCTGTATCGCCTGATCCGGGAGATCAGCCCGGTGTACTGGGATCGGCACATGGGCAAGGATGGCGCCTGGATGGTCACCGGCTACCCGGAAGCCCTGGAGACGCTGCGGGACGCGCGCTACTCGGCATATCGTCCACAGTGGAGCCCCGAGGGGTTGCCCGAACCCGCCGCGTGTCCGATGCGGGCGCTGCACAACCAGGTCTTCGTCGTCGACCCACCCCAGCATTCCCGCCTGCGCAAGCTGATGACGAAGCCATTCCTGCCCAAGGCCGTCGAGTTGTTACGCCCCAGGATCGAGCAGGTAGGGCAACGGCTGCTCGACCGGGCGCTGGAAAGCGGGGACGAGTTCGACTTCATGAACGACTTCGCCATGGCGTTGCCCTCGGCCATCGTCTGCGAACTGCTCGGTGTGCCACCGCAAGACCGTGAGCGGCTGTGGCGTTTCGTGCTGTCGTGGGGTCTTCTCGTCGACGAAAACCCACTCGCCGACGAGAACCCGGAATACCACCTCCGGGGCATCTCCAAGTACATGGACTACTTCCGCGACCTGGTGGCACAGCGACGTGACCACCGCACCGACGACCTCATCCAGGTGCTCGCCGACGGGTGGGCCGATGGCGAGTTCGACAGCGAGGAAGAACTGCTCGGCAACATCATCTTCCTGTTCACCGCGGGCCAAACCACCACCGCGCACCAGATCGGCAACACCGCGCTGTCGTTGCTGGCCAATGACAGTGTGCTCGCCGAGGTGACCGCCGACCCGTCACTCGTCGCTGCGGCGACCCCCGAGTTCATGCGCTACGACTGCTCGGTCCAACTCACCAAACGTCGGGCGACGACGGCGATGAAGTTGGCGGGGGAGCGGATCGAGGCGGGACAGGAACTGTTCGTCTGGCTCGGTGCCGCACACCGCGACCCCCGCGCGTTCACCGACCCGGACACCCTCGATCCGGCTCGCCCCAAGTCCCAGCACCTCGCGCTGGGACACGGCATCCACTACTGCGTCGGGGGTCAGCTGGGACAACTGGTCAACGAGGTGGCGATTCGGCAGTTCGTCGAACGGGTACCTCGGCCCAGCGTGGATCTCGCCCGCGTCAAGCGCACCGCGACCCCCACTTTCCGCGGCCCGCATGCCATTCCCATGGCATTCGGCTGATCACCGACCGTAACGGAGTCACGTGAGCACGACAGAACGGCCCTTGCCGCCCGAGCCCCTGCCGGACTTCCCCGGATTCACCACACTGGACAGTGAGGTCTCGGTCGACCGCCTTCCCATCAGGGGAAACCTGCCAGACTGGCTCAGCGGGACGATGATCCGCAACGGACCGGCCAAGTTCGAGGTCGGCGACTACCGGCTGACCCACTGGTTCAACGGCCTGGCGATGTTGCACGCCTTCTCCTTCACCGAGGGCAAGGTGTCCTACGCCAACAAGTTCCTGCGCACCAAGGCCTATGACGAGGCCATGAACAACGGTCGGCTCTACGGCAAGCAGTTCGGCATCGACCCGTGCCGCGAGCTGTTCGGCAGGCATTTCGCCGAGTACTCGCCGAACATCACCGACAACGTCAACGTCAACGTCGCCAGGGTCGCCGATCGCTACCTGGCCTTCGCCGAGCAGCCGCTGACGGTCGAGTTCGATCCGCGCAGCCTCGACGTGGTGGGCGAGTTGACCTTCGACAACCAGGTGAGCGGGGAGACCTCGTCTCCGCACCCGCAGATCGATTTCGACCGAGGCGTGCTGCTCAACTACACCACCACCATGCGCGACGCCGCCGCCTACCAGGTGTTCGCCATCCCGAGGGACAAGACCGAGCAGCGGTTGCTCGCCGTCGTGCCCACCGACGAGGCCTGCTACATGCACAGCTTCGCGCACACCGAGAACTACGTCGTCCTGGTGGAGTTCCCGGTCGTCATCGACCGCGAACGTTTCCTGGAGGCGGACAAACCATTCCTCGAATGCTTCCAGTGGCGGCCTGACCGAGGAACCCGGTTCCTGGTCGTGGACAAGCGCGAGGGCACGCTGGTCCGCACGTTCGAGAGCACCGCGTTCTTCGCCTTCCACCACGTCAACGCGTTCGAGTCCGGTGGCGACATCCTGATCGACATCGCGGCGACACAGCACCCATATGAGACGGTGCTGGGGCTCCCGGCCACCGCGGCGCAGTTCGATCTGCCCGCCTACGGCTACCAGGTGCGCCGCTACCGGCTCTCCATGTCGGGGGGCGTCGAGTGGGAGCAACTGGCCGACGCGGGCGTCGAGATGCCCCGGATGAACTACGAACGGTTCAGTACCAAGCCTTATCGCTACTGCTACGGCCTCGGCCACTCACCACGCAGCCTGCGCGCGATGAACCGCTTGCTCAAACTGGACTACGAGTCGGGGACTCACCAGGCCTGGTACGAGAAGGGCTGTTTTCCCGGAGAAGCGGTGTTCGTGCCGCGTCCCGGTGCGACAGTGGAAGATGACGGTGTCGTGCTCTCGGTCGTACTCGACGCCAAGATCGGTCGTTCGTTCCTCCTGGTCCTCGACGGTCCGTCCTTCACCGAAGTGGCCCGAGCCCAGGTGCCGCACCACATCCCGAACGACTTCCACGGTCAGTACTTCGCCGACCTCGGTCGCTGAAGACTTACGGGTCATCCGCCATGGCTGGTAAATCTTGCAGTGTCGAGTCGGGAAGGTGTGCCTGGTCGAGTGTGAACCCCTAACCGTCTATTACAGACCGTAGTGCTAAATTTCGTGGTAGTTTCCCCGGCTTCGAGGATCGCCGCCATGATCGCTGTGCTGTCCACTGTGTTGACGACCATCACGCTGCTCGGCGCACTCTGGTCGCTGGTGCTCGTGATCGCCAACAAGCCGATGACCCTGGCCGGGCCGTCGACGCTGGGGTTGGCGGCGCTCGCCGTGCTGCTCGAAGTGGGACTGCTGGTGCAGGCGGTCATCGGATTCGCCAAGTTGGGCGCGTCCGAGGTCAACGGGCTGAGCTTCGGCGGATACCTCGTCGGCGCACTGCTGATCCTGCCGCTGGCGGGTTTCTGGTCGCTCGCCGAGCGCAGCCGGTGGGGCATGAGCGTGCTGATCGTCGGTTTCCTCAGCATCGCGGTGATGATCGTGCGGCTTGACCAGATCTGGTCCGGCCGTGGCTGAACAACTCGGCCCCGGGCGGTTGCTGATCGCCGTCTACGGCGTTTTCGCCATCGCTGCGACCGCCCGTTCGGCGGTGCAGATCGTGGGCCGTTTCGAGCACGCGCCGGTGGCGTACCTGCTGTCGGCGTTCGCCGCGGTGATTTACGTCGTCGCCACGATCACGCTGGCCTCGCGCGATCCGCGGCTGCGCGCGGTGGCAATCACGGCGTGCTCGGTGGAACTCGTGGGCGTCCTCGCCGTCGGCTCGGTGAGCCTGGCGGTGCCGTCCGCCTTCCCTGATGCGACGGTCTGGTCGGCATTCGGTGTGGGTTACGGCTTTCTGCCCCTGGTGCTGCCGTGCCTCGGCCTGCTGTGGATCTTCCGCGGCCGAGGTCGCGGCTGACGGTCGTCCACCGCAGCTGGCTTGGCTGTTCTGGTTACGGTGATGGCCGCCGTGTCCATGTCGGACGTGGCGGCCATCACCGTTCTACTGAGCTTCTTCTTTGCGGTCTGGCGTTCGGGGTGTCTGGTCGTTTCGGGTCAACTCGCCTGGCTCGCGCCCTGCGGGATGGGCTCCTGGGACAGGCATTGTTCGCAGGGCGTACCGGTGGCGAACAGCATTTCGGCGTCGGGTGGTGCGATCTCTGATCCACACCATGCGGTCAGTAGCTCCGGCACTCCGTCGACCAGCTCCTGCACAGGAACGATGTGCGCTACGCGCGGCGTGTCGCTGGCGTCGTCCTGTGACCGTAGCCGGATCAACATCACGGGCTGTGACGAGTAGTCGTCGTCATGCGTTTCGGTCATCGGTGCTGCCTCCGATGTCCACGGGGCAAGCGTCAGTACCTTCGGTGATTCCATGACAGAGCCCTTCCGTTCTTGTGTGAGGTTCACAGTTCTTCACTGACGGTCATGAGATGAATCCGCGGATCGTGTCGGTGATTCCGGGGCCGATGGATCGGACGTCAAGCAGCAGGTGCGTTGGGTGGCTGTGGCGCGACCGACGCGGTTGGTCGCGCCACAGCCCCGCTCCGGATATCGGTGGAGCCGTCTCGCGGGCAGGGCGCCTGGATGTCGTCCTGCCAGGCCGCTGTGAGGCGTCTTCGACACCGACACCGGGCGAGCGACGTGGTTCAGGTGCGGGGGAAGGTCGAGCCTGAGACCAATCGGATGTGTGTTTTGTGTTGATGGATGGAGGAGTACGGCCGCTCTGTGCCACCGCGATGTGCGGTCGAGATCGACATTTCAGCGGAGCCCCTTATGTCCCGGTTACGCGTGCTTTGCATCGCGGGTCCCTTCCGGAGATGAGCCAAGGAGCGGCGTCCGAACGAGCGGGCACCCACTGAACACCGCTCCTTGGGGAACAGAACCACCGGCTACGCCTGCTCCAGGCCGCCCCGCTCCAAAAAGGACGCTACAATGGAGCGAGCTCCATTGTTAGTCCTCCGATTGGGTGAACACTGGACGGGGTCTGATCCGGCAAGCTGACTTCGCACATCGACGAAGGGATGACCGTGGTTGCCAGCAGTCCCACCGCGCTCAAGCGGTGGATCGCGTTCGAGCTACGCAAGCTCCGAGACCGCAGCGGACTCAGCCGAGAAGACGCGGCGAAAGCCATCCAGGGCAGTGCGCAGAACGTCGGGCACATGGAGAACGGTCGGTCATTGCCCGGCCCACTCGAACTGGAGCGCCTACTGGAGCTCTACGGCGTGCCCGAACGCGTCGAGTTCTGGCGGGAACTGCGTCTGCGGGCGAAGAAGGGCAAGGACTGGTGGATCGGGTTCGGTGAGGCCGTGCCGGAGTACTTCAACCTGTTCCTCGGCCTGGAATCCAGTGCGGTCCAGATCGAGAGCTGGGACGCTCACGTCGTCCCGGGCCTCTTCCAGACGCCGGACTACGCCCGGGCGGTCATCCGAGGCGGAGAACCCGAGCGCTCCCTCGATGAAGTCGACCGGCAGGTAGAGCTACGCATGGCTCGTCAGCATGAAGTGCTGGAGGATGGAAGTCCGCCGCTCGTGTGGCGCGTCATCGCCGAGCCGGTGTTGCGCTGGCTGGTCGGCGGCACTGACACCATGCGTGCTCAGCTCGACCGCCTTGTCGAGCTTGCGGAACATCCCAACATCGAGATTCAGGTGTTGCCTGTCTCTGTAGGAGCGCATACCGGAGGCGAGGGAACCTTTACGTTGCTGTCCTTCCCGCCTGAACTGGAGAACGATCACGGGGTCGTCTTCGCAGAAACGAAAGTTCAAGGTTACTACTATGAGGAGCGGGAGCAGATCATGCGCTACCGCACCACCCTGGCCCGTTTGCAGGTTCAAGCGGCGAAACCGGCAGACTCTCCAGCATTCATTCGCCGGATAGCAAAGGAGTTGTGACCACATGAACCAAGAGGACGCTGCTACCGCCCTCGCAGTTGCGACCAACTGGCGCAAGTCCAGTTATAGCAACGAAAACGCCTGTGTCGAGGTCGGGTCGACCTCGAAGATCGTCGGTGTTCGGGACACCAAGCTCGCGCAGGCGAGCCCGGTCCTGGCGTTCACCCCTCAAGCGTGGGCGGTGTTCACCGGCGGTATCGGCCGACGCTAGGGCAGCCCGATCGTGACGAATGCCCCGGCTCATCTGCTACATGAGCCGGGGCATTCGCGTGGGTGCCCACCCCGATCATGCCCACGTCCCGACGACCGGCGCAAGCGGGCCCAAGGCGTCGATGTCCGAACGGGGTGCACTCCGCGGAACGCCACCGCTTCGTACCCCTGTCAAGCGGGAGCAGGCTTCAGTAGGCCTTCGATCCCACTCGCCAGTAACCGCAGAAGTAGATGCGTGACTTGGCGATGTGCCTTTCCTTGACCAGGTAGCGGCGCACCGATGTGGCCAGAGTGGACTCTCCCGCCACCCACGCGTACACATCGCCCAATGGAAAGTCCGTCGACCGCAAGGCTTCCACCACACGCACGCCGCGCGGGCCGGTGCCCTGGCGGTGCAGCCAGCGGACATCGACACCGTCCGGTGCGGTGATGTCGACCTCATCGGCGGCGTCGGCGACCTCAATCAGCACCACCGCGCGGGTGCCGGAGCTGAATCGCTCCACGATGGATGAAATGGCCGGGATCGCCGTCGCGTCGCCCGCGATCAGTTGCCAGTCGGTGTCGGCGGGCGGTGCGTACTCGGCTCCGTCGCTGAGCACGCCGATCTGGTCGCCAGGGGCCGCTTGGAGTGCCCACGCCGAGGCTGGGCTGCCGTCGCCGTGCAGCACGAAGTCGATGTCGAGTTCCTGTCGTGCCCGATCCAATCGGCGCGCGGTGTAGTTGCGCAGGATGGGGCGGTTCTCCAGGGGCATCGCCCGCATCTCGGGCCACCAGTCGGTGGTGACCGGCAGGGTGAGTCGGCCCGACGCGCTCGGCAGGAACAGTCGCGCGAGGTGGTCCGGGCCGTCGTAGCCGAAGTGGCCGAGGACCTCGCCGGTAAAGGTGATCCTGGCCATCCTGGGGCTGATGAGCCGTTTGGCCGTCACGGTGACCATCAGTGGGGTCCGCGCGGGTGCGGCTGTCGCTGCGGGCTTCACCATCGTCTTCGTTGTCACTCGGTTAGCCTAGCCTAACTTCGTGCCGATTAGGTTAGGCAACGCTCACTTTTCCGCTCCGGGTGCGGTGGACAGGCGACGGGCCTCGGACGACGTACCGGAACGCCGCAATAACATCGGCCGACCTACCCGGCCGTGCGGGTCGACGAACCTCAAGGAGCATTCGGTGGATCAGTATCGGGACCACGGTCGCCGCGGCCTGGTCCGATGACCGGGGGAGCACTGCTGTGGCGCTCGATCCGTCGCCACTGGGTCCGGTTGGGGCTCGGCTTGCTGCTGTTGTCGGCGCATCAGGCCGCCGAGGCCGCCGTGCCGGTCATGATCGGGCTGATCATCGACCGCGCCGTCGCCACGGGAGACGTCCACGCCCTGTCGTTGTCGATCGCGGGCTTGGCCGGTTTGTTCGTCGTGCTCGCCACCGCCTGGCGGTTCGGCGCCCGACAGGCGGCGTACGCGATCGAGCGCGAGACCCACTTCCTGCGGGTGGAGATCGCGACTCGGGTGCTCGACCCCAAGGGACACACCACGGGGATGCGCTCGGGCGAACTGCTGTCGGTCGCGTCGTCTGACGCCGAGCGGGCGGCGATGATCCTTCGAGCCGGGGCAATGGCTATCGCGGCGGTGGTCGGGTTGGCGTTCTCGTCGGTGGCGCTGCTCGCTATCGATGTGCCTCTCGGTATCGGTGTGCTCGTAGGTGTTCCGCTGCTCGTCGTGGTGTTGCAGGTCCTCGCGCCGCTGCTGACTCGGCGCAGCGCGGCCCAGCAAGAGGCCGCCGCGAGTACGACGGCACTGGCGACCGACCTGGTCGCGGGCCTGCGGACGCTGCGCGGCGTCGGGGCGCAACACAACGCGGCCGTGCGCTACCAGCGCTCCAGCGAACAGACCTTGAAGGTGACGTTGCGCGCGGCGACGTCAACGGGGTTCTACGAGGGCGTCACCGCCGCGGTCACCGGGTTGTTCCTGGCCGGAGTCGCGGGGTTCGCGGGCTGGTTCGCGCTCAGTGGCAGACTCACCATCGGTGAGCTGATCGCGGTTATCGGCTTGGCGCAGTTCATCGCGGAACCGTTGCGGACCCTGGGATTCTGCGGTCAGATCGCCGCGATCGCGAAGGCGTCGGCCGCCCGGCTCGCCACGGTGTTGTCCTCGCCCGCGCGGGTGGAGCTGGGCGACCGGACGGGGTGGGCGCCCGGAGATCCGAGACTGGAGTTGCGGGCGGTGACCTGCCGAACGCTGCGTGAGGTCGATTTTCGGGTGGCGCCCGGCGAGATCGTCGGCGTCATGGCCTACGACCCGCGTGACGCCGAAGCGCTGCTGGCACTGGTGTCGGGTCGGGTCGCGCGAGCCGACTACGAGGGCGCGGTGCTGGTCGACGGGGTCGCCGTCGAGGAGTCGCACATCGATACCCTGCGCCGAACTGTGCTGGTGGAACCGCATGACACCGCCTTGTTCGAGGGCACGTTGCGGTCCAATCTGCTCGGTGGCACGACACGGCAGGTGACCGAGAGCGACCTCACGTCGGCGGTGCGCGCGGCGTCGGTGGACGACCTGGTCGCCATCCATCCGGCGGGGCTCGACCACCTGGTCACCGACCGGGGCCAGTCGCTCTCGGGTGGGCAGCGGCAGCGTGTCGGCCTCGCCAGGGCACTGGTCGCCGATCCGCCGATCCTGGTGCTGCACGATCCGACCACCGCAGTGGACACGGTCACCGAGGAGCGCATCGCGGACGGTCTCACCACCGCCCGCTCGCGGCGTGACAACGCCACGCTCGTGGTGACGAGCAGCCCGACCCTGCTGGGCAAGGCGCATCGGGTGATCGTGCTCGACGGTGGCCGCGTCAGCCACAGCGACACCCACGCGGCCCTGATCGGCGACGAGACCTATCGACGGACGGTGCTGCGATGACCGAATCCCGACCGCTGCTGCCGATCGCGTCACCACGCCAGACCTGGGCGTTGTTGCGCGCGGAGTTCCTGGCGCGCAAGGGAGCCGCTGTCGCCGCCTTGCTTACCGTCATCGCCGCGAGTGCCGCCGGACTGGTGGCGCCGTGGGTCCTCGGCGGCCTCGTGGACGACATCGTCGCGGGCGCGGGCGGCGACCGGGTGCTGACCGCCGTGCTGATCATCGCTGGTGCCGCGCTCGTCGGGGGCGTACTCACCGGGGTCGGCACGGCACTCGTCGCGCGGCTCGGTGAGACGGTGTTGGCCCGCATCCGTGAACGGGTCCTCGACCGGGCGCTGCATCTGCCGTCCGCGACGGTGGAGAAGGTCGGGACCGGGGATCTCCTGTCCAGAGTCGGCGATGACGTCTCGGTGGTCACCAGGGCCATCACCACCACCGGGCCGGACATGGTCCAAGCCGTGATGACCATCCTGTTGACCGGTGTCGGACTGTTCGCCTTGGACTGGCGGCTCGGACTCGCCGGGCTGGTGGCGACGCCGATGTATGTGATGGCGCTGCGCTGGTACCTGCCCCGGTCCGGGCCGTACTACGCGCGGGAGCGAGTCGCCATCGGCGAGCGGACGCAGGCGATGGTGGGCTCCATGCGGGGCGGCGACACCGTGCGCGCGCACCTGATGGAGGCCGAGCACACCGCCCGGATCACCGAGCGCTCCGCGGTGGCGATGACCCTGTCGCTGACGGTGTTCCGCGTGTTCACCCGGCTGGCGTCGCGGATGAACCGGGCCGAGTTCGTCGGTCTGGCCGCCGTGTTGGTCGTCGGGTTCCTGTTGGTGCGCGGCGACATGGTCACCGTGGGCGCGGTGACGGCCGCCGCGCTGTACTTCCACCGGCTGTTCAACCCGATCGGCGCGTTGCTGCTCCAGTTCGACGAGGCTCAACAGGCGGGGGCCAGCCTGGCCCGACTGGTCGGCGTCGCCGAGATCCCACGAACCGGGGAGCCCGCCGTCCCGGTGGAACCCGCTGACACGTCGATCGATATCGACAGCGTCAGCCACCACTACGACGGGCACGCTGTGCTGCGCGAGGTGTCGATCCGGGTGGAGCCGGGGGAGCGGGTCGCGCTCGTCGGTGCCAGCGGAGCGGGCAAGACGACGTTGGCGGGGATCGTGGCAGGTCTGCTGCCGCCGATCGAGGGCACGGTTCGGCTCGGCGGCGTGCCCATCGACGACCTCGGCGAGAACCGGCTCCGCGCCCAGGTGGCGTTGCTCAGCCAGGAGGTCCACGTCTTCGCCGGGCCACTGCTGGACGACGTGCGCCTGGCCCGCGCCGAGGCGACCGACGACGAGGTGCTCGCCGCCCTGGAAACGGTCAACGCGGGCGACTGGGTGCGCGCGTTGCCGGACGGGCCCGCGACCGAGGTCGGGGAGGGAAACCACGCCCTGACCGCCGCTCAGGCCCAGCAACTCGCCCTCGCGCGCCTGGTGTTGGCGAATCCGCCGGTCGCCATCCTCGACGAGGCCACCGCCGACGCCGGAAGCGTGGGCGCGCGGGACCTGGAGCGGGCCGCCCTCGCGGCGACCGAGGGACGCACCACGCTCGTCATCGCCCATCGCCTCACCCAGGCCGTCGACGCCGACCGGGTGATCGTGCTCGACCAGGGCGCCATCGTGGAATCGGGTACCCACCACGACCTGCTCGACGCGGGTGGCCGCTACAGCGAACTCTGGTGGAGTTGGATCGGCACCCGCGAGAGCCCCGCCCATGACGAACACCGGAAAGAGAGTCACGCATGACCGACGTCCAGATCAGGGTCGAATCGGGGCTCGGCCGGATCACGTTGAACCGTCCAAAAGCGATCAACGCCCTCACGCATGTCATGGTGCGCGACATCTCCGCCGCGCTTCTCGCCTGGGCGACGGACGACAGCGTGCGGGCGGTCGCGGTGGAGGGCGCGGGCGAGCGCGGCCTCTGCGCGGGCGGCGACATCAGGTCCATCCATCAGGACGCTGTCACGGGCGGCACCGGCACGCTCGCGTTCTGGGCTGAGGAGTACCGGATGAACTCGCGGATCGCGCACTTTCCCAAGCCCTACCTCGCGTTCATGGACGGCATCGTCATGGGTGGTGGTGTCGGTGTCTCCGCCCACGGCACTGTCCGGTTGGTCACCGAACGCACCAGGCTCGCGATGCCCGAGGTCGGCATCGGACTCGTTCCCGACGTCGGCGGCACGTACCTGCTCTCCCGGGCGCCGGGCGAACTCGGCACCCATATCGCGCTCACCGCGGCATCGATCTCCGCCGCCGACGCGATCCACTGTGGACTGGCGGACGCCTTCCTTCCCAGTGCCCAGTGGCCCGCGGTGCTCGACGCACTGGCACGTGGCGCCGAGATCGCCGAAGCGGTCGCCGCTCACGCCACCGCGCCTGGGCCGTCGCGCCTCGCCGCTCAAGCCGACTGGATCGCCTCCTGCTACGCCGCCGACACCGTTGAGGAAATCCTCGACCGTCTGCGAGCACAAGGCGAGGACGCGACAGCCAAGGAGATCGAGAGCAAGTCCCCGACCGCGCTCAAGGTCACCCTGCGCGCACTGCGCCGCGCCCGCGAGCTTCCAGACCTGGATTCGGTGCTGGCACAGGAGTATCGGGTCTCGGCCGCCTGCCTGCGGGGCCACGACCTCGCCGAGGGCATCCGCGCCCAGGTGATCGACAAAGACCGCGCGCCACGCTGGTCGCCCGCCGCGCTGGCCGAGGTGACCGAGGACACGGTGGCCGCGTACTTCGACGAGCCCGCGTCGCCCTTCTGTTCTGAGGATTCCGTCGCCTAGCCTGGCCGCATGCGCGTGGAAGTCATTGGAATCGGGGCGGGCGACCCCAAGCACGTCACCGTCGAGGCTGTCGAGGTACTCAACCAGATCGATGTCTTCTTCTTCCTCGACAAGGCGGGGGCCCAGCGGGAACTGTCCGATTCGCGCCAGGCGATCCTGGACCGCCATGTGACCGGCGAATACCGGGTCGTCCGCATGGCCGACCCGCCGCGCGACCGGACCGCTGACGGCTACGTCGACGCCGTGGCGGATTGGCGCACGCGGCGAGTGGACCTCTGCGAGCAGGCGCTAAGCGTGTTGCGGTCCGATGAGGTCGGCGCGTTCCTCGTCTGGGGCGATCCGGCGCTCTACGACAGCATCATCGCCGTTCTGGAAGACGTGCGGGCACGCGGGACAGTGGTTTTCGATGTCGGTGTCGTCGCGGGAATCAGCAGTGTCTCCGCCTTGGCCGCCCGGCACCAGATCAGCCTCACCCGGGTCGGCGCCGCGGTACAGGTCACGACGGGTCGGCGATTGGCACAGGGCTGGCCCGACGGCGTTGACGATGTCGTGGTCATGCTCGATGCCCAGTGCGCGTTCCTCGGATACGCCGACGATCCGACCGTGCGCATCCACTGGGGCGCCTACCTCGGCACCTCGGACGAGATCCTGATCTCCGGGCGGTTGGCCGATGTCGCGGGCCAGATCCGGGACACCAGGGAACGCGCCCGCCAGGACAAGGGCTGGATCATGGACACCTACCTCCTGCGCCGCCCGGCACGCGCCGACTTGCCGCATCGCGCACAGATGTAACGACAGACGGTCGACCGCGAAGAAGATAAGTGTCGTCTCGCATGCCAAGATGATCACAACCCTGGGGGAGCCAGCAGCGATGGATGATCGGCTCAGCTTGCCGGAGCGATCCGCACTACTGGCCTTGGTCACCTTTCTCGACGAGGCGTCCAATACCGATATCGCGGGCCGATACGGGTTCACGATCGACAAGACGGTGCGGGTGCGGCTCGAAGGTCTGGGCTACCTCACCAGCCGCCGCGGCACCGCGCCCGGCAAGCCGTACGTGCACGAGCTGACCGACCTGGGAGCGCGCCGGGTCCGGGACGAACTGGCCGCGACCACACCCGACGGGGCGCCTCGCGCGTACCGCCTGATGTACGGCCTGTTCCCTTACCTCGACGGGTTCATGCGCGGCGCGAAGGTCGAGTTGGCCGACATCTTCCGCGACCACGACGAGTCGGTCGACCCGGAACCGGCGACCGACGTCGAGGGGCGTATCCGGGAGACCTACGGCGTGCTCGCGGCCGAGCCCGCTGCCTGGGTCAACCTGAATCGGGTGCGCGGCGCGCTGGCCGACCTCTCGCGCCACGACGTCGACCAGGCACTGCTGCGGCTCGATCTGCGGCCCCGGGTGTACCTGATCCCGGAGTCCAACCAGAAGACGCTGACCGACACATGCGTTGGGTTCGGCAGCGCGTGCAACTCGACGGTGGCTACTTCTTCCTGATGGAGTTCGGCTACAACCGCGACTTCTGGCAGAACACGCTGCATTCCCTGATCCAGGGACTCGGCAGCACGAGCGCGACCGGCCGCGACCAGCTCATTGACGTCGCGCACCGGCTCGCCGACCGGATTGAAGTGTCGGACCACGTGCGCGACGCGGTCCTCGGCAGCGCGCCGCCGACCAGGCAGGCTCTCGACTTGTTCATCGCCGCGCTGCGGCAGACCGATCGGCGCCTCGGCGCCG
>JALZNB010000365.1 GCA_030857905.1 Actinomycetota bacterium | reverse complement strand
GACTACGGACCAGTAACGACAAGATCGTTTACGCGCCCGAATTCCGTCGGGAGATCGAAGAGCCGATCGCGAACGCGGTCCCCATTCCGAGTGACGTTCCTCTCGTGATCACCGAAGGTAACTATCTCCTGTACTGGCGGGCGGCCAGGGCGCTCATCGACCAGGTCTGGTACCTCGACCCGGGCAGCCACGTGCGCAGGGATCGCCTGCTCCAGCGCCATATACGTTATGGCAGGACCGCCGAGCAGGCCGCGGATCGAACCGACGGACCGGACGAACGCAACGCCCGTCTGGTGGCGTCCACCGCACCAACAGCGGATCTCCTTCTAGAAAAGATCGAATAACTACGCTGATCGTGGTCACTCGGCTGGGGCACCATGGCGAATGGCCGACCGCTGAATGGAGGAATGACGATCGTGATGCCCGCGCTCACCGGCGTCCACCACATCGCTCTCACGGTGACCGATGTGGAACGCAGCGTCCCCTGGTACGAGCGGGTCCTGGGCTTCACCCCGTCGGGTAGTGCCGACGAGGGTGAACAGGGCCTGCGCAAGGTTTTCCTACGCGGCTTCGGGGTCACGCTGACCCTGGTGCAGCACCCAGCCGCCGAACGAGCGGCGTTCGACGAGTCCAGACCCGGACTCGATCACCTGACGTTCTCGGTGGCCGACGAGGACGCCCTGCGCTTCTGGACCGAACGACTCACCGAACACGGCGTGACGTTCTCCCCGATCACCGAGGAGATCTCGGCGCCGGGCACCTCGGTCATCTCGCTGCGCGACCCGGACGGCATCCAGCTCGTGCTGTGGGCGCCGCCCGCTACTCGGTGATCGAGACGGTGTCGACCGGCTTGTGGATCTCCTGCCGGTAACGCCAGATACCCCACACGGTCCCGGCGACGAAGAACGCGACGCTGACGACGACTGCGGTCGTCTGCAACCACGGCAACTCCTCAAGCAGGTTCGCCGCGTAGTAGCCGAGTAGAACGAGCGTCGGCACCCAGGCGATACCGCCAATGGTGGTCGCCAACATGAACCGTCGCGGGTTCATCTTCGCCGCACCCGCGATGAGCGGCGCCAACGTGCGCACCCACGGCAGCCAGCGGGCCAGCACGATCGCCAGGAACCCGCGGCGGTTGAGGAAGTCCTGCGCGCGACGCAGGTTGTGGTCGTTGAGCACCTTGCCCCCGCGCCGGGTGATGATCGCGTGCCCGGTGCGTGCCCCGATGTAGTAGCCCACCTGGTTTCCGGCGACCGCGACAATCGTCGCCGCGAGCGACAGCCACCAGGCCTGGTGCTCGTGGGCGCCCTGCGCCAACACGACACCCGCCGCGAACAGCAAGGAGTCGCCGGGCAGGAACAAGCCGACGATGAAGGCGCACTCGGCGAAGACAAAGCCGAGCACGATGGCCCACACGAGCAGTGGACCAGCGGAATCGAGCACGCCGAGGGCGGTGGTCACGGCCGTAGACTACGTGCCGCCCGAGGGGCACCGCAGCGGAACTATGACCAATTCATCACGGTTTGGTTCCCACGCAAACCGGACGGACCCCGGCGGACAGCGGAACTTCTGCTTTCGGTATCCCGCTGACCTGCGTTGAACCGCGTTTCATCCGGACGCTTGAGCCCGCAAATTGGGTCGTCCGGTCGCCCGAATCAAGCACGATTCTCGCGAAATGTCAACGCTTCTCGCTGGCCAGCCGGTCCTGTGGCTTGTCGGACACGAATGCTTCCGCGCCTTCCAATGCCGCTCCTTGCACACCGCTGGTCATTCGAAGCGGAATTTCCTTGATGAACAGCACCGTGATGAAGGCCAGCACCATAACCCCGGCACCGGCCAGGAACACCAGGTCGATCGATTCCATGAAGCCCTCCTGGAACGGCCGCGCCAGCCGAGGATCGATCTGCAACAGGAACGACGAGTCCTGCAACACTCCGCCGCTGCCTCCCCCGCCGCGCAACGCGTCGAACACGGGCTGGTTCGCCGGATTCGCGGCGACCGCGGGATCGGCCAACGCCGCCTGGAACGCGGGCGACTGCGCCGCCGCGCGGAACGCGGAAGCGATGTTGTCGGTGACCGTGCTGAACAGCAGCGACAGGAACACCGCCACACCCAGGGTCCCGCCGAGCTGCCGGAAGAACGTCGTGGAGGCCGTGGCCACGCCCATGTCGCGGAACGGCACCGCGTTCTGGGCCGCCACGATCAGCGTCTGCATGCAGTTGCCGAGCCCGAGGCCGAAGATCGTCATGTACACCAGCGGCTTCCACACCGGAGTGTCCACACCGACTGTGTAGAACAGCAGCATCCCCAGCACCAGCAGCGCCGTGCCGATGATCGGAAAAATCTTGTACCGGCCGGTGCGCGAGGTGATCTGCCCGGACACGATCGACCCGATCATGATGCCGAGCATCATCGGGACCATCATCAGCCCGGCCTCGGTGGGCGTGTAGCTGCGCACGATCTGCAGGTACTGCGGGATCATCGAGATCCCGCCGAACATGCCCACACCGAGGATCGCGCCCGCCA
>JALZNB010000352.1 GCA_030857905.1 Actinomycetota bacterium | reverse complement strand
GACTACGGCGTCGTGAAGGTCGCGCCCGCGGGCCTGCCGACGTTGGTGGCGGCCGACCAGGTCTGCGCGGCCGCCGCCGTAGTGGTGCTGGCCGCGGTGCCCGAGCCGTTGCGGGTCCAGGTCGTGTCGCTCTCCGCGCGAACCCAGGCCAACGTCCAGCTCACCCTGGGCGACGGCCGGGTGGTGAAGTGGGGCGGCGCGGAGGATTCCGACCGCAAGGCGGCTGTGCTTGGCCCGCTGCTGACCCAGAAGGGCAAGGTCTACGACGTGGCCGCGCCCGACTTTCCCACCATCGCCTGACAGTGTCCTCAATGGACTCGATGGACTCGGCGAACCCGGTGCGCGAACCGGTGCCGATCGAGCACACTGCCGGGCATGAGCATGGATGACCGGCCCGAGCCGTCCCTCGTCGATGGTGAACGTGAGCAACTCAACGGTTTCCTCGACTTCCTCCGCGCGACCGTGGTGATGAAATCCTCCGGGTTGTCCGAACAAGACGCCCACCGGTCGGTGCTGGCCTCCCCGCTGATGACCGTCGCCGGGCTGCTGGCGCACCTTCGGTGGGTCGAGGCGTCCTGGTTCGACAAGGTCCTCGGCGGTCGGGAGGGCCCCGCGCCGTACGACCCGGAACTGCCCGACGCCGAGTTCGAAGTCGCCAAGGACATGACCCTCGACCGCCTGCTCGCCGAGTACACCGAGGAATGCGCGCGCAGCCGCGAGACCGTGGCGGGCATGGCGCTGACCGACGTGGTCGATCTCCGGGGCGACCAGCGGGTCAACGTGCGCTGGGTGCTGCTCCACATGATCGAGGAAACCGGGCGACACGCAGGCCATCTCGACGTGATTCGCGAGTTTCTCGACGGGTCCACCGGCGAATGACCGGCCATCGGTGACAAACATCCTTTCGATGACTTCGGCGTGGCGGCTGGATCGACGGTCGCCCTATGCCTACCTTCCTTGCATAGTCCGGGGTTGACATAACTCTCACTCTCTGGTTGAGGGTTTCCGGGCAGCGCACCACGGCACCACGATCAGGAAGGCTTTTGATGACGCCCCCGCACAACTACCTCGCCGTGATAAAGGTCGTCGGCATCGGTGGCGGCGGCGTGAACGCCGTCAATCGCATGATCGAGGTCGGCCTCAAAGGGGTCGAGTTCATCGCGGTGAACACCGACGCCCAGGCACTGCTGATGTCCGACGCCGACGTCAAGCTCGACATCGGCCGGGAGCTGACCAGGGGACTCGGCGCAGGCGCCAACCCCGAGGTCGGCACCAGGGCCGCCGAAGACCACCGCGAGGAGATCGAAGAGGTCCTCAAGGGGGCCGACATGGTCTTCGTCACCGCTGGTGAAGGTGGCGGCACCGGCACCGGCGGCGCACCCGTGGTCGCCTCGATCGCCCGCAAGCTCGGCGCACTCACCATCGGCGTCGTGACGCGCCCGTTCTCCTTCGAGGGCAAGCGGCGGGCCAAGCAGGCCGAGGACGGCATCACCGAGCTGCGCAACGAGTGCGACACGCTCATCGTGATCCCCAACGACCGGCTGCTCCAGCTCGGCGACGTCGGCGTGAGCCTGATGGACGCCTTCCGCTCGGCGGACGAGGTGCTGCTCTCCGGTGTGCAGGGCATCACCGATCTGATCACGACCCCCGGTCTGATCAACCTCGACTTCGCCGACGTGAAGAGCGTCATGTCCGGGGCGGGCAGTGCCCTGATGGGCATCGGCTCGGCCCGTGGCGAGGGCCGTGCGGTGCAGGCCGCGCAGAAGGCGATCAACTCGCCGCTGCTGGAGGCGTCCATGGACGGCGCCCACGGCGTGCTCCTGGCCATCGCCGGTGGCTCCGACCTCGGTCTCTTCGAGATCAACGAGTCGGCGTCGCTGGTGCAGGAGTCGGCGCACCCCGAGGCCAACATCATCTTCGGCACGGTCATCGACGACTCGCTCGGCGATGAGGTCCGGGTCACGGTGATCGCCGCGGGCTTCGACAGCGGCGCCCCCACGCACAAGAAACTCGATCCGACAGGGCTCGGTTCCCGCTCGGCGACCGCGACCGCGACGGCCGGTCAGGTCAGCGACTCGCGTGAACCCGAGCGCGGCGAACCCGCGCCCCTCCGGGACAACGGCTACCCCTCGCCCGCCACCCAGCACCAGTGGCCGCGCGAGGAGCAGCGCCCGCAGCAGAGCACCGGTTACT
>JALZNB010000347.1 GCA_030857905.1 Actinomycetota bacterium | reverse complement strand
CCGGTGCGTACAGCCCGCCGTCGCCCGAGGCGAGTGCGCTCGATGTCCTGCCTGGTGAGGGTGCCGAGCAGGCGGGCCTTGTCGACGCCATCGACGACCCCGGCACGGCCGAGGTGTACTCCGAGGTCGGCTACCGGCGGATTCGGTCCCTCGGCTCCGAGCTGACCATGCTGCGGCGCAGGCTCGACCAGCCGCTGCCCGATCTCGTCGCCGACGTCGAACGCACCATGCAGCTCGACATCGAGGCCACCGCCCGTCGCGGTGGCGCGGGCCGCGCCCACCTCGACGCGTTCGCCGACGTCGTCGCCGACTACGCCCAGGCGAGCCCGTCGGCGAGCCTTGCCGCGCTGCTCGACTACCTCGTCACCGCCGAGACCGCCGAGGACGGGCTGGAGGCAGGCGAGGTGGTGGTCGCCGAGGACCGCGTCCAGATCCTGACCGTCCACTCGGCCAAGGGGCTGGAGTGGGAGATCGTCGCGGTCCCGCACATGGTCAACGACGTCTTCCCCAGCGGCAGGCGTGGCGGGAGCTGGTTGCGCACGGTCACGGAACTGCCCGCCGACCTGCGCGGCGACGCCCAGGACCTGCCGAAGCTCAACCTCGCGGGCCAGTCCAACCGCAAGGAGATCGAGCAGGAGTTCGCCGCGCACAACGAGGCGTTCGCCGAGCGCGGCCTGGTCGAGGAGCGGCGTCTGTTCTACGTCGCACTCACCCGATCCGAGCGATCGCTGCTCGTCTCCGGGCACTGGTGGGGCCGCGCCGGGGGCAAGCCGAAGGGTCCGTCGGACTTCCTGACCGAGCTGGCCGAGTACGTCGGCGAGCGGGACTGGCCGACCGGAGTGGTCGACCTCTGGTGCCCGCCACCCGAGGAGGGCGCGGAAAACCCTTTGGCCACCGCCGTGAAATCCGGTCGCTGGCCCGCCGACCCCCTCGGCGACCGCCGATCCGACGTCGCCACCGGCGCGGCCCTGGTCCGCGCCGAACTCTCCGCGCGCCGCGACGGTGAGGGGGTCGAGGACACCCCTGACGACCCGGACGGCTGGGTCCGCGACACCGACGTCCTCCTGGCCGAACGGGCGGCCTACTCCGCCCGCCGCGAGCAGGTGTTCTTGCCGGACCAGTTGTCGGTGAGCCAACTCGTCGAACTCGCGGCCGACCCGGAGGCGCTGGCCCGGCGCCTGCGCAGACCGCTGCCCTACCCGCCGAACCCCACCGCCCGCCGGGGCACCGCTTTCCACGCCTGGCTGGAGAAGCGGTTCGGCTCCCGCGCCCTGCTCGACCTCGACGAACTCCCCGGCGCCGCCGACGACGGCGCGGCCCCCGACGAAGACCTCGACGCGCTACGCGCGGCGTTCCTGGACAGCGAGTGGGCCGACCGCGTCCCACACGAGGTCGAGGTGCCGTTCTCCACCGACATCGACGGCATCGCCATCCGGGGCCGCATGGACGCCGTGTTCGCCAACCCCTCGGGCGGCTGGACCGTGGTCGACTGGAAGACCGGCGGGCTCCCGGACGAGGAGAAACTCCCGGCCCTGACGGTTCAGTTGGCCGCTTATCGCCTGGCCTGGGCGAGCTTGTCCAACTCGCCGATAGACGAGGTCAACGCCGCATTCCACTATGTGCGCCAGGACCTCACCCTGCGCCCGGCGGACTTGCTCGACGCCGACGGCATCCGCGACCTGTTGAGGACAGTCCCGGACGTCTGACGCACGGTCGACCACGGCTCGCTTCACGGCCACCAGAGAGGTCATCGACTCCGCCCACCACTGGCAACCCCAAACCCTCGCCCGGACCAAATCGCAGGCGAAATCCTCGACCGCCTCACCCACGTCTGGACCGAACTTCCGGCGCAGGACACCGCCCCACGGTGTGCGGGCACGCTGCCTGCCGGCGCGTCGCCGGCGATCGCAGGGCTAGCGTGCGGAGTCCCGCACGCGCAGGGCCCACAGCACCAGCGGCCACTGCACGGGCAGCCTGCCCCAGGCCACGGCCCGCTTCGACAGCGGCAAGCGTTTGCGCTCGGCGTCCAGTGCCATCTTCACGTTGCCGGGGAACACCGCCACGAACAGCAGGGCGGTGGCCAGCGCTCCCAGCCGTCGGGTGCCAGGGGCCGCGACGGCCGCCGCGCAGGTCGCCTCGGCCACGCCGGACAGGTGGACCCACATTCGCCTGCTTCCCGGGAGTTGTCGGGGGACCAGCCCGTGGAACGCCTCGGGCTTGACGAAGTGCAGGGTGCTCGCCGAGCCGAGAAGCAGAGCCAGCGCGATGGCGCGGCGGGAGTCCGTGGTGGCCATCGTCGTACTGTGCCATCCGGGTGACCTGCCCGCGCCGACGTCGGATGAACGTCACCGCACGTCGGGCGGCCCAGCGCGGCGTGGTGGCCGGTGACGGGCTAGCCTTCGCCCGTGCGTCGGACCGCCACGGGGAGCACACGATGACCAGGCTCAGGCCACTGACGCCCAAGAACACCGATTACACCGGCATGATCCGGATGCCTGAGGGCCATGTCAGTCCGGTCACGGCGATCATCCGCCGGATCATCGGCGCGCTTTTCTTCCTTTTCCTCGCCGTGATCATCGTTTACCTCGACCGAGACGGCTATCGCGACAACAACGGTGACGGGATCTCGTTCCTCGACGCCATCTATTACGCGACCGTGTCGCTGTCGACCACGGGTTACGGCGACATCACCCCGGTCAGCGACTCCGCGCGCCTGGTCAACGTCCTGATCATCACCCCGTTGCGTGTTCTGTTCCTTATCGTCCTGGTCGGCACCACCCTCGCGGTGCTGACCGAACGGTCACGTCAGGTATTCAAGATCGAGCGTTGGAGGTCGAAGGTGCGGGACCACGTGGTGGTCGTCGGCTATGGCACCAAGGGCCGCTCCGCGGTGAGTGCCGTGCTGTCCGACGGTGTCGAGCCCAGCCGGATCGTTGTCGTCGACACAGACCAGGGGATGCTCGACGCCGCGTCGCTGTTGGGTCTGGTCACGGTGCACGGTTCGGGCACCCGGTCCGACGTGTTGCGCGTCGCCGGGGTGCCGAGGGCCAAGTCCGTGGTCGTGGCCGCGAGTCGGGACGATTCGGCTGTGTTGATCACGTTGACCGCGCGGGAGTTGGCGCCCAACGCCCAAATCGTCGCCGCTGTCCGCGAGACGGAGAACGTGCACTTGTTGCGCCAGTCGGGCGCCAACCAGGTCGTCGTCTCCAGTGAGACCGCGGGCCGCCTGCTCGGCATGGCCACGCACACACCGACTGTCGTCGACATGGTCGAGGACCTCATCACTCCCGACGCCGGTCTGGCGATCGCCGAGCGCGAGGTCGAGGACAGCGAGATCGGCGGTTCACCTCGTCACCTGCCCGACATCGTGCTCGGGTTGGTCCGTGACGGCCACCTCTTTCGGGTCGACTCGTCCGAGGCCGACGCCATCGAGGTGGGCGATCGCCTGCTCTACATCAGGAAAGTCACCCCAGCCCAAGACTGAGCACTTGCGCGGTCTGCGACCATCCGAGGATGCGAGTTCCCTCGTCGCCAGCCGTCAAGGCGGTGGCCGTGGCCGCGCTCAGCGTGTTCGTCGCCATCGTGGCCTGGCTCCTGGGTGCCCTCGATCCGTGGTCGGACGATCCCGGCGAGTCCGTGCGGACCACGGCCAAGGTCCTCATCGGCGTGGAATGTGACGAGAGCCTGCCCGAAACCGTCGCTTACATCGTCGAGGGCGTCGAACGGCGTGGTTCGCTCGACGCCTGCGGGCATCGGGCGGGCGAGACGGTCGATGTCGCCGTCACCGGGGACACCCTTCACCTCGCCGAGGCCCGCGTCGGGTCGGGCACGGACATCCGCCCGGTCGGCCTGGTTCTGGTGATCCTCGCCGGGATGGCGGGCGCGGGTTTCACCGAGTTGTTCCGACGACCGGGCGGTCCGTAGCTACGACACGTGTTCCGGTCCGGCCGCCCAGGTGTTGCACGGGGCGGTTCGGTTGTTCTTGAAACCGTGTTCCTGCCACGAGCCGTAGTG
>JALZNB010000301.1 GCA_030857905.1 Actinomycetota bacterium | reverse complement strand
TTCAGTGCCGAGGGGGCGTTGCCGGTGCGGCCGGTCACCGGGATGCTGCTGGTGACGTTGACGTTGGTGTCCGGGATGTTGACGTTGTCGGTGTTCTCGAACGAGCCACCCGGCTCCGGGGTGCCACAGGTGCCACCGATGGAGCGCTTCGGGCAGTCCGCGTAGCCGAGCAGGGTCAGGACGGCTTGCTTGTTGCGCGAGGTTTCGCGCCCGATGACCTCGTCGTCGGGGTAGAAGCCGTTGAGGCCGCTGCCGGTGGCCGGGAACAGTTCGAAGGTGTAGTAGTAGATCTTGTGGTTGGCCCACGCCCAGTCGAGAATCGATCCGTCGGTGACGTACAGGTCAGACGCCTGCTGCGCGGTGTAGCCGTTCTTCGACGCCATTTCCCGACCGATGGTCTGGAAGACCCTGGCGTCGTCCGCCGTCATCCCGGTGTCGGTGTCGGAGCTGGTGTAGCCGTAGGGCCACAGGACCAACTCGCTGTAGGTGTGGAAGTCGATGCCCGCGGTGATTTGCTGCTTGCCACCGACGACCCGGCCGTTGATGAAGTTCACCAGGGCCTTGACCTCGGGCGCGGACGCCGCTGACGGGCCGCGGTAGGTCTCGGAACTGGTGCTGCCCGAGGAGCCGTTGCAGCAGCCCCACTTGTAGGCCCAGTTGCGGTTCAGGTCGGTGCCGACGTTCGTCGTGCCCGCGTTGGGCTGGCGGTTCTTGCGCCACCCCTGGTACTGGCCGGTCCTGATGTCGAACTCGCCACCGTCGGGGTTGACGTCGGGCAGGATCCAGATCTCCCGACCGTCGACCGCGTTCTTGATCGCGCTGTCCGTGGGGTAGCTGTCGGTCAGGGTGTTGATCAGGTAGATCGCCATCTCGACGGTCAGGTGCTCACGCGCGTGCTGGTGGGCGTTGAACAGGACCTCGGGCTCGTTCTCGTCGGTCGCGACGTTGTCCGAGATCTTGATCGCGTACAGGTCGCGGTTCTCGTAGGACTTGCCGTAGACCTGCTTGGAGATGAGGCCGGGGTGGTCGGCGACGGCCTTGTCGATGACCGCGACCATCTCGGCGTAGTTGTGGAAGCCCGAGTCCTCGCTGGGGAAGTCGGCGGGCGCGTTCACGCCGTGGCTGTGGCTGTGTACCGGCGGTGCTTCCTCGACGACCTGGTAACCGAGCGCGCGGATCTTCGCCGCCTCCGCGGGTGTCGCGGAGATGTTGACGCGGCTGTCCTCGGTGCCGTTGATGGCCGCGCCGGTCGCCGCGATGGCGCTGCGCTGCTCGGCGGTGCGGACACCGGTGACGTGGTATTCCGAGGATGCCTTGGTGGCACCCGCCGCGGCGGATTTGTCGCCGGTGGCCGCGGTGCCGTTCATGGACATGATGACGGCCAGAACTGCTACCGCCCCGACCATCACGGACAGGCGTTTGCGTTTCACTACGTGCCTCCTGCAAGGGGTACCGGGGACTTCCGGCACTGGAGGTGTTCCTGGTGCCCGGAGACCGCGGTCGAACCCGAAGGCGCCCTCACGACCACGCCCGTCCAGGCGCTGACAGGTCGAATAGTGACGCGAAGACATGCGCATCACAAGGTCGATGTGCCTGTGTGCCGTTCCCGGATTTTTCACACTTGTTTCACCTGGTGGCGGGGGTCGGCCCGATTTGTCAGGGTCTCCGGGAGCGGTCGAATGGTGCGAGTTCCCGCGTGATCCGCCTGGTCGGTGCAGGAGTCCGACCACCCCGCGACGGCCTGTTCGCGGAGGGTGCGCACCCCTGTCGATCAAGGCGGACCGTGCTGACAGCCGGACCGCGAAGGCCAAGTTTTCCGGGACGGCCCACCCCGGCCCCGACGCCGCGGACGACACCGAGGCCCTCGGCACCCCACAAAAGATACGTAGGGCTACCTAGTGATCCCGCTGTTGTTCCTCGGCCCGCACCGTCGCATCGTTGTCCTCGGCGGACCACCATCCTGCGGGTGGTCATCTCCCGCCCGGCGAGCCGGACGGAACGAGGAGGAATTAGTCACGCGAGGGCCTCCTCGGCCACGATCGGTAGCCCTGACTGCCGGTTCGACGATTCGTTCGGCGAACCGGCGGCGATGTCGTCGGAACTGAACGGCGGTGTCGCGTAAATAGCGGGAAGAGAGACGCCCACGCCCTCGTCTCTCTTCCCGCTTATCAATCTCGACAGCGGTGACAACAAACTTTTCCCGGGCTCCGAAACGCTTCACCGGGTGGTCCCTCACCAGTCCGGTACCCGGATCGTGGCACGCATCCGCTCGGCATCGGATGTCCGCGAATACCGGCCTGTGATGCAGGGGGCCGGTAGGCGCGGCCACGATCGGCGGGGAGGGCTGTCTCAGCGGGATGGCCCTCCCCGCTCCTGCGACAGTGTGTGTATTCGATACCGCCAGCTCGTCGGCGAAGTGTGTTTTCGTCGATGGTTCCAAATCTGTAACCCGTGTGGGGCAATTTCCGGAGAATCGTGCCAGTGAACGTGGCATCACCTGATCCGGAACGCGCGTCATCGGAAACGTAAATGGGGCATCCCTGTACCGCGCCGACCGGCGCGGACGCCCCCCGAATTATTCGGAGGAATCCGTGTTCCTGCGCTCAAGTTCCCGGCTGAGGCGTGCGGCCATCGCCGCCGCACTCGGTGCCGGGCTGGTCGTGCCACTGGCGGGTATCGCCGTGGCCGGGCCAAGCTCTCCCGCCACCCCCAGCTCCGTCTCCGACGCGGCCGCGGGCAAGCGTGCCTACTTCGTCATCACCGAGCCGAGCAACGTCGCCGCGGGCAAGAAGGCCGTCACCGACAATGGTGGCACTGTCTTCAATTCCTTCGACGCCATCGGCGTCATCGTCGCCCACTCCGAGATCGCCGACTTCGCGACCAAGGTTCGCCAGGTCTCCGGGGTCCAGCAGGTCGGCGCGACGCGTACCTCCGACGTGCCCGCCGCGGCGACCAACCCGGCCATCCCGAGCGCGCCGTCGCAGGTGACCCCGGGTGCCGAGTCGATCGGCTGGGACATCAAGCAGGTCAAGGCCGACCTCGCGTGGACCAAGACCGAGGGTGAGGGCGCCATCGTCGCCGTCCTCGACACCGGTGTGGACGACGCGCACGCCGACATCAAGCCGAACTTCGACTACGAGAAGTCGGTTTCCTGCGCCTACGGCAAGGTCGACGCCCGCCAGGGCGCGTGGCGCGACGTCGCGGGCGTCAGCCACGGCACGCACGTTGCGGGCACCATCGGCGCCGCCAAGAACAACCTCGGCATGGTCGGTGTGGCACCCAAGGCCAAGATCCGCGCCGTCCGCGTCGCCGAGGCGGGCAACGAGCTCTTCTTCCCGGAGAACACGGTCTGCGCGTTCGTCTACGCGGCCGACAGCGGTGCCCACGTCACGAACAACAGCTACTGGACCGACCCGTGGTGGGGCCTGTGCGCCACCGACGCCGACCAGAAGGCCATCGCCGAGGGCATCAACCGCGCGGTTCGCTACGCCAAGGACAAGGGCCTGATCAACCTTGTCGCCGCGGGCAACGAGAGCAAGGACTACGCCAACAAGGGCTCCATCAGCGTGTCCCCCAACGACTCGTCGCCGGTCAACCGCAACGTGTCGGGCTGCAAGCTGATGCCGCAGGAAGCCGACGGCGCGACCGTCGTCTCCGGCATCGACCAGCAGGGCAACCGCTACAGCGGCTCGAACTTCGACACCAACGGTGCTGTCGACGTGACCGCCGGTGGCGTGAACGTCAACTCGACCGTCAAGGGTGGCCGGTACAGCCAGCTCACCGGTACCTCGATGGCCTCCCCACACGCCGCGGGTGTCGCCGCGCTGATCAAGGCGGCCAACCCCACCTTCACCGGCGCCCAGATCGAGGCGAAGATGAAGGAGACCGCGGGCGGCTACACCGACGCCAAGTACTACGGCGCCGGTCTGCCGAACGCGCAGAAGGCCGTCGAGGGCGGGGCACCCCAGCCCGGCACCTCGTGGCAGAACGACAACGACGTCCAGATCACCGACAACAACGTCGCCGTGACCTCCTCGGTGACCGCGAACGGCGAGGCCGCTCCCTCGGCGACCTCCACCGTCAACGTCGACATCGTGCACAGCTACATCGGTGACCTCGCCATCGACCTGGTCGCCCCGGACGGCACCGTCTTCGCGCTCAAGCCCGCCGTGGCCCACGACGCGACGCGGAACCTGGTCAAGGCCTACACGGTCAACCTTTCCGGCGAGACGAGCACGGGAGACTACAAGCTGCGCGTGCGCGACGCGTACAAGTACGACACCGGCTACATCAACTCGTGGAAGCTCACCATCGGCTGACAGGCTGTTCGCTGAATCGACAGTGGTCCTTCCGGCTTCTGCGTCGGGAGGACCACTGTCGCGCGTTAGGCGAAATCCTCCGCCTGTAGCTCCGATCGGGACGCCACCCCGAGCTTCCGCAGCACCCGCGCCGCGTGCTGCTCGACGGTTCTCGGCGACAGGAACAACACGTCGGCTATCTCGCGGTTGGTGTGTCCACCCGCGAGCAGGCGGGCCACTTCCTGCTCCCGCGGCGACAACTCGTTGCCGTAGCCGCGCCGGCCACGGCGGGACGGCTTGACACCGCCGACACCGCGCAGCAAGTGCCGACAGCGTGCGGCGTCGCGGGTGGCGCCGAGCGCGTCGAAGGTGTCGATCAGCGTCGACAGGTCCTTAGCGGCCTCTTCGCCGTCACTGGGCAACAGACACAACGCTTCCCGCTCCGCGGTCATCGCCGCGTAGTACGGTGCGCCGATCTCTTCGTACTGGCAGCGCGCGTCACGGTAGTGCCCGATGGCTTTGTCGGTCTGGCCCCGATATTCCGCCAGCGCACCAAGACCGGCGTCGACGGCCGCCGCGGCCAGTGGCGCGTCGCGCTCGACGATGCCCGCCGCGATGTCGTCGACGACACGCTGCGCGTCGGTCTCCCGGTCGGCCGCGAGATAGGTGCTGACCGCGACCGGCCCCAGTTCGCCCGCCCAGGCGAAGATTTCCTTGCGCCGCAACAGAGCCATGCCCCGGTCGATGTCGGCGCACGCCTTGGTGATGTCGTCCTGGGCGAGCCAGGTCTTCGCCAGGCCCGCGCACCCCGCGATCGCCACCGGCGAGATCGCCTCCTGCGGGGCGTAGGCGCCCGTCTCGGTGAAGTAGCTCGTCGCCTCGGCCCATTCGCCGCGAGCGGTGGCGAGCCAGCCGAGCACCAGGGACAGCTCGCTCGCCACCGGCAGCAAGTCGCGGTACTCCTCCAGCAGCCTGCCCAGCCGTTCGCCCAGACCGGACCAGTTGCCGGTGAACCAGTCGAGGCGCGCCCGGGTGGCGCGAGCGGTGCTGACGACGAACGGCGCCCCGCAGTCATCCGCGAGCCGTAGACCGCTGCGCAGCAACTCGTCCGCGCGGGGGAAGTAGCCCACGTTGGTGCAGGCGTCCGCCAGATTGCAGTGCGCCCTGGCCAACTGGCGCTGTTCACCCGCCGTGGCGACCGTCTCGGGTAGACGGTGCAACTGGTTGAGCACCCGAGGGTCACCGGTGTGCATCTTCGTGCCGAGTTCGTTGGCCAGCAACGAGATCCGCAGCTCGTTGTTGCTGCACGTCTCCAGGTACTTGTCGGCCAGGTCCATCCACGGCCGGACCTGGGACAGCGGGGTGTCGCCGATGAACGGCTGGCCCATCACCGCTGTGCCCTTGGCCGCGAGGTCGGGCCGCTCCCGCAACTCCTTGACCGACAACTCGATCTCGCCGCGTGCCGCCTCCAGGCTGCCCGCCTGCCGGATCAGGAGCAGACCGAGGAACAGCCGGACCTCACCGCGCGCGGCCGTGGACAGGCGTCGGTCGCTGAGCAACCGGTTCAACGTGATGACCGGGTCGTGCTGGTCGAGTCCGGTGTGCGCGACCTGGCCCAGTTTGATGCCGAGCCGGTCGACGTCGGCCGAGTCGAGCGACGGTTCGGCGAGCAACCGCTGGAACAGGGTGGTCGCGGTGGCCGCGTCGCCGACGTCGCCCGCGCGGTCGGCGGCCGCCTCGCCGTAGCGCAGCCAGTCGGCCGATCTGCCCGCCCGTTGGCTGTGCTCCGCGAGTTGCACCAGCGGCCGGGGAGTCGCCCGGTCGAGCGCGTCGATGGCGCGAAGGTGCAGTTGCTGCCGATCCGGGCCGCTGAGCGTGTCGTAGACGGCCTGGCGGGCCAGGGCGTGCCGGAAGGTGTACTTGCCGTTGTCCGACTCGTGCAGGACGTGGCTGGACAGCGCGTGACCGAGAGCGCCCCTGACCCGTTGCTCGGGGATGCCCGCGACGGCGCCGAGCAACTCCGAGGCCGCCGCTACCCCGAGCACGGCCGCCGCTTGAGCGAGCCGGGTCGCCGCGGTCGGCAGGCCCGCCAACCGCTCGGCGATGGCGTCGCGCAGCAGCACGGGAACCTCGACGTTGTCGAGCAATCGCCGGGCGGTCGCGCCTTCGGCGTGGACCGCGCCCGCCGCGTTGCGCAGCGCCCGCAACGTCTCCTCGACGACGAAGGGAATACCGGCCGTGCGCTCGTGCAGCTTCGCGGCGAAGTCGGCCGAGACCACCTCTTCATCGAGGATGGCCGAGGTCAGCGCGCGCACGTCGTCGGCGTCCAGCGGCTCCAGTTGGACAAGGGCGCTGGTGATTCCGGTCGGTGGCCGATAGGCGGTGCCCAGCGGCATCCCACCGGGAACGTCCTCCCGGCGATAGGTCACCAGAACAGTCAGGTTGACCGGTGGATCGGCCATCAGGAAGCGCATCAGCTGCCGGGTCGCGTCGTCGGCCCAGTGCATGTCCTCGATGATCAGCAGACTGGGCCCGACGACGGTCAGCAGCTCGCGGATGGCCCGGAACAGGCGGTGCCGTTCGGACCGAGGGTCGCCGGTCGGGTCCGGCGACGGCGGCAGGTGATCGGCGATCTCGGGCAGCAGCGGACGCAGCGCGCCCGCCACCGGACTGAGCGTGGGGCGCTGCGACAGCCGCGCCCGACAGGCACCGAGCGCCTCGAGAACGGCCCCGTACGGAAACGGCTCGTGCAGTGGCTGGCAGTAGCCGATGAGCACCTGGATCGGACCGAGGTCACCGGGTCTGAGCAGTTCCCGCACGAGTCTGCTCTTGCCGACGCCCGCCTCGCCCTCGATCATCACGACCGCGGGTTGGCGCACCACGGCGTCCCGTACGGACTCGAGCTCATACCCGCGACCCACCAGAACGGGTGACGTCGTGCGCAGCAGGCTCGCCGGGGCCTGTTTCGACTTCGGTGCCATCCGCACCCTCCTGGGTCGGTCACTGTCACGGCCGGGGTCGCTGCGCGAACGGGCGGTATCCGGAGCCTAGGCCGATCAGCGGTGATCCGGAACTCACTTGTGGACGTGGACCGAGTGCCGATCTTAAGTGAAAGACGGGTATCCCTACCTACCGATACCCGGATTGTTCACGGTCCCGTCCCGTCACAAGGTGATCCGCATGTGGCTGTCAGTTACTCACCCTGCCCGGCGGCCACACCTCTGGGTGGTGTCTTCCACTCGGTGGAGCGGAATGGAGAACTCTAGATGCGACCAGATCGCAAATCCCGCAGGCGGGTCCTGATCGCCGGCGTGACCGCGGGCGCCTCCGCCCTCGCCGTCGCGGTCGTGGCGACCTCCCCGGCCGCCGCGGCGCCGACCGAGGGCCAGATTCGCAACGCCAACCAGTCGACCTCCGTCGCGGGCGGCTACATCGTCAAGTTCAAGGAAGCGTCGATCAACTCGGCGAACGTCTCGACGAAGGCGAACGAGCTCGCGACGCGGTTCGGCGGCAAGCTCGGTTACACCTACAAGGCTGTCGGCGGATTCTCGGTGTCGCTGAGCGAGGCGCAGGCGAAGAAGCTCGCCGCGGACCCCTCGGTCGAGTACGTCGAGCAGGACATGGTCGTCAAGGCGCTCGACACCCAGACGAACCCGACCTGGGGTCTCGACCGCATCGACCAGGCGAACCTTCCGGTCGACCAGAAGTACACCTACCCGTCCACAGCGGGTGCGGGCATCACCGCCTACGTCATCGACACCGGCATCTACACCGCGAACAACGAGTTCGGTGGCCGCGCGACGAGTGGTTACGACTACATCGACAACGACAGCAACTCCGATGACTGCAACGGTCACGGCACGCACGTCGCCGGCACCATCGGCGGCAAGACCTACGGTGTCGCCAAGCAGGTCAAGCTCGTCGGCGTCCGCGTGCTCGACTGCTCCGGCTACAGCAAGGGCAGCTCGGTGACCGCCGGTCTCGACTGGGTCGCCCAGAACGCCAAGAAGCCCGCCGTCGCCAACATGAGCCTCGGTGGCAGCGTCAGCTCCGCGTTGGATGACGCGACCAGGAAGGTCATCAACGCCGGTGTGATCATGGGTGTCGCCGCGGGCAACAACAACGGCGACGCGTGCCAGACCTCGCCTGCCCGCACGCCCGAGGCCATCACGGTCGCGGCGAGCGACAGCGCCGACAAGCGTTCGATCTACGCAGGCAGCCAGGCGTCGAACTGGGGTTCCTGCACCGACATCTTCGGCCCGGGCAGCAACATCACCTCCGCCTGGATCGGTGGCGTCGACCGCACCAACAGCATCGGCGGCACCTCGATGGCCACCCCGCACGTCGTGGGTGCGGCCGCCCTCTACCTGGGCACCGCGGGCAACTCAGGCAAGACCCAGGCCGAGGTCGCCAAGGCACTGACCGACAACGCCACCCTGAACAAGATCACCGACCCCAGGGGCTCGGCGAACAAGCTGCTCAACATCAGCTTCCTCAACGGTCCGAGCGAGCCCGTGTGCGCACCGGCAGGCAGCACCGAGGACAAGGCCATTCCGGACGCGGGCGCCGCGGTCTCCACCTCGGCCACCGTGTCCAACTGCTCGGGTGCCGGCACCGGCACCACCTCGGTGAAGGTGGACATCGTCCACTCGTACTCCGCGGACCTCAAGGTCGAGCTCGTCAGCCCGTCGGGCAAGGTCTTTCTGCTCCAGGCCCCGCGTGGCGTTGGTTCGGCCAACGGCATCCACCAGACCTTCGCCGTCGACACCTCCTCGGAGTCGGCCAAGAACGGCGCGTGGAAGCTTCAGGTCACCGACACCATCGCCTATGACACCGGCAACATCGATGGTTGGAACCTGTCCTTCTGATTCGACGGACCAGTGAGGGCGCACGACAACTGAATGAGATCCCTGCCGCGCGGGAGGCGTCCACAGAGGACGCCTCCCGTCACCATCTCCGGACAGAAACCAGGCTGCCCCGTCATTCGTGACGGGGCAGCCTGGTTTCTGTCATGCCGGGAAGGGCCCTGAACGGGCCGTGGAACTTACCACTGCCAACGGATGCCCATTATCGCCATCTTGGGTTCGTGGGTCAGCAGGTGGACGCTGTGGAAGCTGCCGAGACGCAGTTCGTCCTGGACGATCTCGGGCAGCCGCGCCGAATGCTGGTGGAACTCGTGGCACGCCACGGGAACCGCGTCCGGGTGGAACACGATCTCCAGCAGGTACTCCTTGGCGCCGTGGCGCATCGCGCGGGAGAAGCGGCTCGACGGTTCACCGCCGAACCACCGCACGTCGTAGGAGAAAGCCGCGGTCTCACCGATACGCAGCGTGCGGTCGAGCAGGATTTCGGTGACGGTGAACCGACTCGCCGGGTGGGTCCGGCTGCGACCGATGGCGCACCCGGACGCGGCTGTCACGACCGGAAGGCCACGGTCGCCGGATTCGGCCCGGTGCAGCACGACGCACGAGCGCACCCAGTCGGTTTCCGCGCGTACGACGGCGTGTCCCTTGGTCATGCTGTCGTGACGATGCTCGTCGACGAAGTGCTGCTCGCGCAGGCTCAGGAAGGTCAGTTCGTGCGGTGCCATCTCGTCGAGTTCGGCGAGGATCGGCGCGAGCGCCTCGGCCCCTTCCCACAGCGCCTCGTGCGATCGCACTGACACCCGCGACGCCCACCTGCCGCGCGGCTTTCTGGGGCCGAGCAACGAAACCAGGTACCCGGAAGGGATACCCAGGATTTCCTCGATGATGCCGACGGCGCGCAGTGAGTCCGGTCGCTCCGGTCGCGTCCGACCTCGGCGCCAATAGCTCAGCGTCGACAGGCTGACCTTGAGGCCTTGAGCCTGTAGACGTCGTTGTACCTGCTCCAGACTCATTCCGCTGCGTTCGATTCCCCGGCTGAGAGCGACCGGGAAGGTCTCGCGGACCCCGGAGCGCGAACGGATGTCGCGATCGAGGGGCTGTGGCACGGACAGGGGGTGCATGGTGATCACGCCTCCGAGATGAAGATGGCAGGCCCTTTGGTGAAGGGCCTGCCATCTTCGATCAGGTAGTGCGGTTCAACTTCTTAGTGGGCGCGTGCCTGGTTCGGAGATGTGATGTATCC
>JALZNB010000300.1 GCA_030857905.1 Actinomycetota bacterium | reverse complement strand
GGACTGTCCAGGGTCGCCGAGTGGGCGACCCTGGACAGCCAGTCATCGCGGCAAGGTTGGCTGACTTTCGGGTCAGCTCAGGCCGAGGGCCTTGTGCACGGCGGCTGCCGTTGGTGGAACCGTCGCGCGGGGGCCGATCTTGTCCTGCACCGCGTCGAGGGTCTTGAGGCCGTCGCCGGTGATGAGCAGGACTGTGTCCGCGTCGGGGTCGATCTTGCCGCTTTCGATGAGCTTCTTGGCCGTGGCGACGGTGACGCCGCCTGCCGTCTCCGCGAAGATGCCCTCGGTGCGGGCCAGCAACCGGATGCCTTCGACGACCTCTTCATCGGTGACGTCCTCGACCGCGCCACCGGTGCGGCGGACCGAATCCAGTACGTAGGGGCCGTCCGCGGGGGCGCCGATCGCCAAGGATCGGGCGATGGTGTCCGGCTTGACCGGCTTGATGACGTCGAGTCCGGCCTTGAACGCCGCCGACACCGGGGAGCACCCGGTGGCCTGGGCGCCGAACACGCGGTACGGGGTCGGCTCGACCAAGCCGAGTTCGCCGAATTCACGGAACGACTTGTCCACCTTGGTGAGCTGGGAACCGGAGGCGACCGGGACCACGATCTGCTGCGGCAGCCGCCAGCCGAGCTGTTCGGCGACCTCGTAGCCCAGCGTCTTGGAGCCCTCGGCGTAGTAGGGCCGCACGTTGACGTTGACGAACGCCCAGTCTTCGTGCTCGCCCGCGAGTTCGGTGGCGAGCCGGTTCACGTCGTCGTAATTGCCGTCGACCGCGATGAGGGCACCGTCGTACACGGCGGTGGTGAGGATCTTCGCCCGCTCCAGTGAGGACGGGATCAGCACCACCGATTCCCAGCCCGCACGGGCGGCGGCCGCGGCGACGGCGTTGGCGAGGTTGCCGGTGGAGGGGCAGGCGAGCACCGTGAACCCGAGTTCGCGGGCGGCGGCGAGCGCGACCGCGACGACGCGGTCCTTGAACGAATGGGTCGGGTTGCCGGTGTCGTCCTTGACCCACAGCGACTTGAGGCCGAGTGCGGCGGCGAGGCGATCCGCTTTCACCAGCCGGGTGAGGCCGGGATCGGTGTTGGGGTGGCGGTCGACGTCGGCGGGCACGGGCAGCAGCCCCCGGTACCGCCAGATCGACTTGGGGCCCGCTTCGATGTCGGCGCGGGTGATCTTCCCGAACTCGTAGGCGACTTCGAGTGGGCCGAAACACTCGGCGCAGGCGAATTCCGGGGCCAGCGGGATCTGGTGGCCGCATTCCCGACAGGACAGAGCGCGGGCAGGCCCAAGGTCGAGGCCGGTGGAGGTCTGAACATCGACAGTCGTCATCGCGAGGTGACTCCTCATCTCTCCCGTTGCGCGGGTCGGAATTGGCACCGTGTTCGTGACCTCATCTGTGATGAGGTGGTTCACGCCGGTTGCCGGGGCTTCATCGGGCCGTTCCCTCTGCCCCTCTGGATGAGCGGTATTCAGTTGTTCGGCGACTCACCGCTTGCCGCATCGGCGGTCACGCTACGGCACCACGTCCGCCCCGCCAGTGGATGTTCCACGATTCGAGAGCCCTTGCGCGGCGGCCGACGCGGTCTCCGTGGCAGGATCGTTCGGGTGACCTCGCCGTCGGTGATTCCGCCTCCGCTCCAACTGGTACTGGGCGAGGAGGAGTTGTTGGTCGAGCGCGCGATCCGCGCGGCCCTCGATACCGCCCGGCTCGCCGACCCCACCGCCGACCTCACCCGGGTGCGGGTGGCCGAGATCACGGCGCCGGAGTTGGCCGAACTGGTGTCGCCGTCCCTGTTCGCGGAGGGTCGGGTGGTCGTTCTCGACGTGGTGCAGGAGGCCACTCAGGACATCGCGGCCGCGGTCATCTCTTACGCCAAGCGGCCCGCGGAGGGGATGTCGCTGGTCGTCGTCCACAACGGCGCGGGTCGTAAGCCGGGGAAGGACGTCGTCGCCGCGTTGCGCAAGGCGGGCGCCACGGTGACCGAGTGCGCGAAGATCACGAAGTCCGCCGAGCGAGAAGCGTTCGTGCGCAACGAGATCCGGCGCGCGGGTGGCAAGACCGATGCGGCCGCGGTGAGCGCGTTGATCGACTCGGTCGGATCGGACCTGCGGGAGTTGGCCGCCGCGTCGGCCCAGTTGGTCGCCGATGCGGCGGGAGCCGTCACGGAGGAGGCCGTGCGCCGGTATCACCGTGGGCGTGCTGACGTGAGCGGGTTCGCGGTGGCCGAGAAAGCTGTCACGGGTGATGTCGCGGGCGCGATGGAGGCATTGCGGTGGGCGATGCAACTGGGTGTGCCGCACGTATTGGTGGCGGACGCGTTGGCGGACGCGGTACGAACGGTGGCACGGGTGGCGGGCGCGGGCCGGGCGGACCCCTTCCGTCTGGCGGGCGAGTTGGGAATGCCCGCGTGGAAGGTCAAGAAGGCGTTGGGCCAGGCGCGCGGCTGGAAGCCGGGGGGACTGGCCGAGGCGATGGCCGTGGTCGCCCAGGTCAACGCCGATGTGAAGGGTGTCGCGGCTGACCCGGACTACGCGTTGGAACGGGCCGTGATGCGGCTCGCGAAAGCCAGTCGTCGGGATCGCTGATCGCGCGTCACCCGGCCGCAGTGATCGCGTGGCGGGCCTGCTCCGACCCCCTGCCCGCGACTGGACAAGACGTTTGCACGAAAACGATGAACGTCACTGACCACCGCACTAGGCCAACGGGGGCTGCGACTTGCGGCTGGCGAGGATTTCATCGCGACGGGTGAGGCGGTGCTTGCGGCGGATCTCGGCTTCGCGCAGACGGCGTTCGTCCTCCGCGGTTTCCGGTTCGACCGCCGGGATCGATCGCGGTTTGCCGTTGTCGTCCACGGCCACGAAGACCAGGTAGGCGGTGGCGACGCGGATCGGCGGCACGCCCGCGCGGTCCCATGGCTCGGCAACCACCCGGACACCGACCTCCATCGAGGAGTGGCCCGCCCAGTTGACCTGGGCGTGGGCATGGACGAGGTCGCCGACCCGGACCGGGTGCAGGAACGTCATGCCGTCCATCGCGGCGGTGACGGCGGCGCCGCCGGAGTGGCGCTGGGCGACCGCGCCCGCCACGTCGTCGACGAGTTTCATGATCACTCCACCGTGGACCGTCCCGAGTAGATTGGTGTCGACGGCGGTCATGATGTGCGACAGCGATGTTCGCGCCGCCGACGTCGGTTTGGGGTCCAGGTCCATGGGCGCAGAGTCTGCCGGACGCGACAGCGCCGCCCACCCGCAGGTGGACGGCGCCGCGGAAACGTGGTGGGTCAGCCGATCTTGTTGACCCGCAGCGCCATGGCCGACTTCTTGTTGGCGGCCTGGTTGGCGTGCAGAACGCCCTTGCCCGCGGCCTTGTCGAGCTTGCGGCTGGCGTCCTGCAGCAGCTCCTGGGCCTTGGCCTTGTCGCCTGCGTCGGCGGCCTCGCGGAACTTGCGGATCGCGGTCTTCAACGAGGACTTGACGGACTTGTTGCGCAGCCGCGCCTTCTCGTTGGTCTTGATCCGCTTCATCTGGGACTTGATGTTGGCCACGAGAACTCCTCGATGTCGATCACGGGTTGTCGCGCCGCGTGTGTCGGGGGCCGAGAACTGGCCGCCTGGCCCTGCTCGCGCAGGTCTCCTCCATGTCGGAGTGCCGCACGGCGCGACGAGCAAGGCTAACAGTCGATGGGCCCAGACTCGTCGTGGGACCCCTCAGGTCCAGCCGTAGCGCTCCCGCAGTGCACTGGCGACCACGGCGAACCGGTCGGCTTCCAGGATGGAGCCCTCACGGCGGATGTCCAGTTCGCCCAGCTCGAAGAGCCGATCCATGCGCACGTAGGACACCCTGCCGTCGCGATCCCACTTGCCGGAGCCGAGTTCGACCCAGTCGTCGTGCTCCCCGTTGTGCGGGGCCCTGCTGGACAGCATGAGCGCGCGCAGCATCACGCCGGTGCGGCCGACGACGAGCAGCGGCCGGTCTTTACCTCGGTTCGGGTCGTCCTCGTAGGGAACCCATGCCCAGACGATCTCGCCGGGGTCGGCGGCACCGTCGAGATCCGGGGCGTAGGCGATGGTGGCCGGTTGATCCCCGGCGGGCACCTGCCACACGGCGCCGCGTTCGGGCCTGGGGTCGTCGGAAGAAGCGTGCACGATGAACGAGCGTAGTCGGCCGCGGGCGGGTAGGAGTTACATCGTGGAGTTTCTGACCAGTCGGGTGGTGATCCGCCCGCGTGACCCAGAGTTGTCGTTGGCGTTCTACCGGGACGTGTTGGGCCTCGGCGTCTTTCGGGAGTTCCCCGGCGGCACGGTGTTCTTCCTCGGCGGTGGATTTCTGGAGGTGTCTGGTCGCGGGGACGGTTCGCCGAGCCAGGACCTCGCGTTGTGGTTGCAGGTGCGTGACATTCACGCCACGGTCGACGAGTTGCGCGGCCGGGTGGAGATGGTGAGTGAGCCGGAGTTGCAACCGTGGGGGCTGTGGGAGGCGTGGTTCGCCGACCCGGACGGTGTGCGGATCGTGGTGGTGCAGGTTCCCCCGGACCATCCGATGCGCAAGGACTCGCGGCCCGGCTAATCCATGGTGTCGAGGTGCTGTTCGAGCTTGTCCAGTCGGTCGGACCACAACGTGCGGTAGGGCGTGAGCCACTCGTCCATCTCGGCGAGTGGTTCAAGGCGCAGTTCGTACCAGCGGCGTTGCGCGTCGATGCGGACGGTGACCAGGCCTGCCTCGCGTAGCACCTTCAGGTGCTTCGATGTGCCCGGCTGGGTGAGGCCGAGTGTCGTCACCAGGTCGCCGACCGACCTCGGTCGCTCGCGCAGGAGGTCGAGGATGCGCCTGCGGGTGGGCTCGGCCAGCACGGCGAACGGGGATACCACCCCGCTAACATAACTCACCGGGCATATAACCGGCAATGTTCGTTCACTGTCGGTGTTCATCTCGTCGCACACGGCAGGTGTCGGCTCCGGTTGAGTCCTGACGCGCAGCGGCACCCGGGTGGCATGGGACGATGGCATCACCATTGACCATGCGAGGGACCTGAGTGGCTACGTTCGCGGACACGACCTTCACCACGCCGGAGCTGATCCGGAACTTCTGCATCATCGCGCACATCGACCACGGCAAGTCGACCCTGGCCGATCGGATGCTGCAGATCACCGGAGTGGTCGAGGGGCGGGCGATGCGCGCGCAGTACCTCGACCGGATGGACATCGAGCGTGAGCGCGGCATCACGATCAAGGCCCAGAACGTGCGGCTGCCGTGGGAGGTCGACGGCAACGAGCACGTCCTGCACATGATCGACACCCCTGGTCACGTCGACTTCACCTACGAGGTCTCCCGCGCGCTCGACGCCTGTGAGGGCGCGGTCCTGCTGGTCGACGCCGCGCAGGGCATTGAGGCGCAGACGCTGGCCAACCTCTACATGGCGCTCGATCGCGACCTGGCGATCATCCCGGTGCTCAACAAGATCGATCTGCCCGCCGCCGACCCGGACAAGTACGCCGCCGAGATCGCCCACATCATCGGTTGCGAGCGGGGTGAGGTGCTGCGGGTCTCGGCCAAGACCGGCTTCGGCGTGCGCGAACTCCTCGACGAGGTCGTGCGTGTGGTGCCAGCCCCGGTCGGCGACGCCGACGCGCCCGCCCGCGCGATGATCTTCGATTCGGTCTACGACACCTATCGCGGTGTCGTCACCTACATCCGGGTCGTGGACGGCAAGATCACCCCGCGCGAGCGGATCAAGATGATGTCCACCGGCGCGACCCACGAGTTGCTCGAGGTCGGCATCATCTCCCCGGAACCCAAACCCAGCGTCGGCCTCGGCGTCGGCGAGGTGGGTTACCTGATCACCGGCGTGAAGGACGTTCGCCAGTCCCGTGTCGGTGACACGGTGACCTCCGAGCGCAAGGGCGCGACCGACGCGCTGGCGGGCTACCGCGAACCCCGCCCGATGGTCTACTCCGGGCTGTACCCGGTGGATGGTTCCGACTATCCCGACCTGCGTGACGCGCTGGACAAGCTTCAGCTCAACGATGCCGCGCTGACCTACGAGCCGGAGACCTCGGCCGCGCTCGGGTTCGGTTTCCGCTGTGGCTTCCTCGGTCTGCTGCACCTGGAGATCACCCGCGACCGGCTGGAGCGCGAGTTCGGCCTCGACCTGATCTCCACCGCGCCGAACGTGGTCTACCGGGTCGTTCTCGACGATGGCGGCGAGCTGACGGTCACCAACCCGTCCGACTGGCCGACGGGCAAGATCGGCGAGATCTTCGAACCGATCACCAAGTGCACGATCATCGCGCCGAGCGAGTACATCGGCGCGATCATGGAACTGTGCCAGGGCAAGCGTGGGCAGCTCGGCGGCATGGACTACCTGTCCGAGGAACGCGTCGAGCTGCGCTACACCATGCCGCTCGGCGAGATCATCTTCGATTTCTTCGACACGTTGAAGTCACGCACCCGCGGCTACGCCTCCCTCGACTACGAAGAGTCCGGCGAGCAGGCGTCCGATCTGGTCAAGGTCGACATCCTGCTCCAGGGCGAGCCGGTCGACGCGTTCAGCGCGATCGTGCACAAGGACTCGGCGTACGCCTACGGCACCCGGATGGCCACGAAGCTGCGCGAGCTGATTCCCCGGCAGCAGTTCGAGGTGCCCATCCAGGCCGCGATCGGCTCACGGGTCATCGCGCGCGAGACCATTCGCGCCATGCGCAAGGACGTGCTCGCCAAGTGCTACGGCGGTGACATCAGCCGTAAGCGCAAGCTGCTGGAGAAGCAGAAGGAAGGCAAGAAGCGGATGAAGATGGTGGGGCGGGTCGAGGTGCCGCAGGAGGCCTTCGTCGCCGCACTGTCCACTGACGAGTCGCCGGACAAGGGCAAGGGCAAGAAGTAGCTCGGTCGGTGCCCTCCTGCCACCGGATGTCGTGCGGACCGTTCGCAGGCAGCGGGGTCGCCCGATCGGGTTGTGGACAGACGTTCGACAGTTGTCCTGTTGGCGGGTAAACCTTTCTTTGTTGGCATACGGCCAAGGGAAAGGAGACGCAGGATGACTAGTGTGCGGCGCCGCCAGGAGTGCAGGAGGAGATGGTCGCCGCGGACCCAGGGCATTTCTTTCGGCTGCCCTATGTCGGGCACCGGGGATGGCTTGGGGTCTACCTGGATGTCGAGGTGGACTGGCGTGAGGTGGGCGAGATGATCGAAGAGGCCATCGGGCCGTGGCGCCCAAGCGGTTGATCGCCGAGTTGGACGAGCGGGCGACGTGATGGCGCTGGTGAGCACGTCGTGTGGTGTCGGAGACAGGGTGGGGTCGGCTCATGTTCACGGTCGATGACGCGGTGCGGATCGCGCGTGACGCGCACGCGGGGCAGCGTGACAAGTCTGGGCAGCCCTACATCGGGCATCCCTTACGGGTCATGGAACGGGTCGTGGGTGAGCACGAGCGGATGACGGCGGTGCTGCACGACGTCGTGGAGGACACCGCCGTCTCGATCGCCGACCTGGTGGCGGCCGGGTGCCCGGCCCAGGTGGTGGCCGCGGTGCGTGCCATCAGCAAGGTGCCTGGCGAGCCACAAGCCGACTACCTGGCGCGGGTGGCCGCCGACCCGATCGCGCGTGCGGTCAAATTCGCCGACATCGCGGACAACCTGTCACCGGCACGTCTTGCTCGTCTTGACGAACCGACACAGGCTCGATTAAAAGCCAAGTACGCCAATGCTTTGAGGCTGCTCACCTCGCGGAGCTGAGTTGTCAGACCCGCTCTCGCCGCAGAGGTGAGTCACCAGGTCTGTCTTGGCGAGACGGGGTTGGGGCCCTGGGTTTCGACGCGTTTGGTGGCGAGGGTGGCTTGCCCATGCCCGGCGTGGCTTGGCGGGTCCTTCCAGATGCGGGGTGGGTCGGTAGTCGGTGATCGTGCCCGCGCCGCCGTCTGCGGTGTTCTCATCGCGTCAATGTGAGGGCACGCGGTGATGGGCCAGCGTGCCCCGTGGCGCCGGGATTGGGTGGTGGCATGGCGCTGCGGGCAAGGTGACTTTGTGGAACGGAGGTGGAGTTTTCGTCGTCTGAAGGGAGTTGGTGCCGAGTCGGGGTATCCGGCGTGGAAGGAGCGATGCGGTGGGTGAACCGTGGGGCATGACGGGACCCGAGTTCTTGCGCGTCTACTGGATCGCGTTGGCGGTCGCGCTCGTGGCTGTCGTGGTGGCCAAGGTGCGCGCTCGGCGTGGGATCGAGCCCGAT
>JALZNB010000476.1 GCA_030857905.1 Actinomycetota bacterium | reverse complement strand
GTCGAGCGCGGTGCGCGCGTCGGCGCGGGGTAGGGCGCCGGTGAGGGTAGCGACATACACCGCCCGGCCCATCACGTCGGGGCGTGTCATCACGCGGTCGGTGGCGTTTCTGTGGAGTTGGTCCCAGTAGACGCGTTCGCGGCGTAGCAGGTAGTCCGACATCAAATGGGGCGCGGTCGGGACGGTGTCACCGTGTCTGTGGGCGTCGACGGAGACCAGTGCGGCCATGTGCACGGTCAGAACCTGCGCATAGTCGGGTCCCTTTACGAACGACGGGATCGGCGGGAACGGGCCGTCGACCCGCATCGCCGCCGCGAAGCGTTGCTGCGCTACGCGGAACAATTCGCCGCTGTCGGTGTGGTCACCCAGCGGTGTCAGGTCCAGGTCGTCGGCGATGGCGTCGGGTTCGGCCTCGACCTGCTCGGACAGTGCCGCCCACCAACCGCCCGCGGAGCGGGCCAGCAGCAACACCCGTGCCGCAACGCCGGCGCGGAGGCTCAGCCCGTTGATGTCTCCGAGGAACCCGAGCAGATCCGAATGAGGCCAACGGTCGGCATAGTCGACCACCACCAGCACCCGGCGTTCGGCTGGCAGATCGAGCTGACTGGCTGCTTGCGGGGTCGGTGTGGGGGACACCCGCCATATCGCCCACCCGGCTATCGCGGACTCCGCCGCGACATGCCCCGCCAGACGTGTTTTTCCCTGCCCACCCGCACCGGACACGAGTTTCACCGAGAACGGGTGATCCTGGGACCGCATCCACGCGGCCAACTCGGCGACCGTGTCGTCCCTGCCGGTGAACGGCACCACCTGATACCGAGGCTGCAACAACTTGCTCGGCTGAGCCCGCGCCTGCTCCGGCGACAACCCCTGCGCGGCGAGCGGGAACTGTTCCACCCGATACCGCGGCGGCGCGGCCACACCCACACTGACATCGCCATCCACGCCCGAGACCTGCACAGTCGAGCCGAACACGACACTGCCCGCCACCGACTGCCCCGACGACTCAGACGACCACCAACGCGACATCACCTGTTGATGTCCACATCGCCACCCACATCATCCACCTGCCGCACCGGCCCCGACGTCCGCGTACCTGTCACCGACTGATCACCAGGCGAGGCAGACGGCGCCGACGACGGAAGATTCGGCGCCGACGGTGCCGACGGCGTCACGGGACCGATACGAACTGCGCCCTTCACGCCCCGCACCTGGGTCACGCCGCCGCCCACAGTCGACGAACCCACCACCTGCCCCGCCGCCGCAGATCCACGCCGCGCCAGCATCACCCCATACACCGCTACCGCCAGACCAGCCAACCCGACGAACACACCCGTCACACTCGCCAACTTGTCAGCACGATCCAAACCGACCACAACGAAGACGACAACCCCCGCGCCCACCAACGCCAACCCACCCGCCAAGGCGAACATCCACAGCCGCTTCGCCACCATCCGACCATTATCAACAACTCACCACGAAACACATCGCCTAACCAGCTAACAACACCACTGAACCCGGCCCAGTCGACCTCCAGCACCTGGCGCGCCAAGCGGATGAGAAGACGGATTCGGCCCTCTAGGTGTAGTCGCTCAGGCAGACTGGGTAGGTGCATCGTCGGACTGCCTCAGGAAACCTCACCCGGATCGCGCTCGCTCTGGTGCTGGCCGGGTCGGTGGTCGCGTGCACCACGAGTGTCGAGGGCCGGGCCGTCAGCGAGGGGTCGGTGGTCACCGGGAACCCGGATCAGCCGGACGATCCGGGGGGCGTTGATCCGTCGTTCGTGGAGAACACCGACGGCGGCGAGACCGATCGGTTGGTCGCGACGGTGATCACCGATCTGCGGGTCTACTGGACCGAGACGTTTCCCGGCACCTTCGACAAGGAGTTCGAAGACCTCAAGGGCGGCTATCACTCGGTCGACACCGCCGACGCGACCAGTGACGCGCCGCCGTGTGCCGAGAGCGCGGACGAGGTCGAGGGCAACGCGTTCTACTGTCCTTCCGCCGACATCATCGCGTGGGACCGCGCCGCGCTGCTGCCGGTGTTGCGCGACCGGTTCGGCGACGCGTCGGTGATGCTGGTGATCGCGCACGAGATGGGCCACGCCGTGCAGAACCGCACCGGCTCCGGCCTGCCGGAGCGCACCGCCGACCCGGCCAAGTTCCCGACGATCCTGATCGAGGCGATGGCCGACTGCTACGCGGGCTCGTTCGTGCGGTGGGTCGCCGACGGCAAGGCCGAGCACCTCGACATCGCCAAGGAGCGCCTCGACTCGGCGCTGGAGTCGCTGATCAGTTTCCGCGACCCGATCGGCACCGACCAGACCGACCGGGGGGCGCACGGCGACGCGTTCGACCGGGTGTCGGCGTTCCAGGACGGCTACGAGAGCGGCGTGCGACTCTGCGCCGACATGACCGTGGAGAACCGCACGTTCACCCTCAGCGGTTTCATCAGCGCCGACGACCAGGAACGCGGCGGCAACCTGGAATTCGCCCAGATCATCGAGTCGGTCACCCCGAAGCTCGACGCCTACTACGCCGACCTCACCACCAAGTCCGGCAAGCAGTGGACGACACCGAAAGTGGCGACCACCGGGCCCGACTGCGGCGATCAGGGGCCGGTGGCCTACTGCGTGGACGGCACACTGCTGGTCACCAACGAGGACCTGCCGACGATCCACGAGGAGATCGGCGACTACGCCACCGGCACGCTGCTGGCCAGCCGATACGGGCTCGCCACCCTCACCGCGGCGGGCAAGCCGGTCGAAGGGCCCGAGGCCCAGCGCTCGGCGGTGTGTCTCGCGGGCGCGTTCACCGGGTCGCTGTTCGCCGCGAAGCCGAGGTTCCTGTCCCCCGGCGACCTCGACGAGGCCGTCCAGGTGCTGCTCGACTACGACTACGCGGCCCGCGACACCAACGGCGAGGCCATCGGCGCCGGGTTCGATCGGGTCACCGCGTTCCGTCAAGGCTTCACCGAGGGCGGTCGGAAATGCGGCATCGGGTGAGTGCGGCGGATGCGTACCCGGCAGGTCAGACACACCAGTAGGGTGCTCGCAGTGGGAGAACGACCAGCCCGTCAGGGACCGGTCGCGGCGAGTGAAGTGTGGGGATGACGTGCGGGTACGGGGTTCGGGGAGCAAGCTCGGCGTGACCATCGCCGTCGCGGCAGTGGTGATCGCCCAGCTCGGCGGTTGCGCCGCGAAACCGGTCGACGGCTCGCCCCGCGGCGTCGGACAGGTCGACGCGGGCACGGCGGCGGGCATCCCGATCGACAACAACGCGCCGAGTGGCCCCAAGCAGGGGACGCAGGACGCCCAACTGCCCGTGGAGAACGCCGACAACGGCGAAATGGACCGACTCGCGGTCAACGCCCTCTCCGACATCTACGACTACTGGACCGAGCGGATGCCCGCCGACTTCGAGGGCAAGACGTTCGAGCCGGTCAAGCGCCTGGCCTCCTACGACTCCCAGGGCAAGGCCATCAAGCTGTGCGGCACCAGCACCGCCGACCTGGTCAACGCCTTCTACTGTGGTGCCGACGACAGCATCGCGTGGGACCGGGGCGTGTTGCTGCCGATGTTGGACAAGCAGTTCGGCCCGATGTCGGTCGTCGCCGTGCTCGCGCACGAGATGGGCCACGCCGTCCAGTTCCGTCTGGGCGAAAAGAGCAACATCAACCAGGCGACCCCGACGATCGTCAAGGAACAGCAGGCCGACTGCTACGCGGGCGGCTTCTTCCGCCACGTGGCCGAGAACAAGGCCAAGCACTTCCACATCAACGCGGGCAAGGGTCTCAACCAGGTGCTGGCGACGATGTTCTTCATCCGTGACCCGGCGGGACTCTCGGCGAGCAAGCAGGGCGCGCACGGATTGGCCTTCGACCGCGTCTACGCCTTCCAGGCCGGTTTCGCGGAGGGCCCACAGCGGTGCGCGCGGATGACGGTGGACGAGGTCAACGGTCGGATCGCGGAGAAAACGCGGTCCGAACAGGACGAGCACAGCAAGGGCGAGGTGGACATCACCAAGGCGAAGTCCTTGGCGTTGCTGAAGCAGAGCCTGGACAACGCGTTCAAGTCCTCCGGCGCCCGTCTGCCGGACATCAAGAACAACGGAGCCAAGTGCGCCTCGGGCGAGCCGACCCCGCCCGCGACGTACTGTCAGCAGGAGAACACGGTGTCCATCGATCTCGACAAGCTCGAGAAGATCGCGACACCGCCCAAGCGCGGTCAGGAGCCAGGCGTGAACGGGGCCGGAATCGGGGATTTCGCGGCATACGCGGAAGTCGCGTCCCGATACACGCTGGCCATCCAAAAGCATGTCGGGGCCCCGTTGGACGGTGTGAAGACCGGGCTGCGCACGGCGTGCCTGACCGGCGCGTGGGCCGCGTTCACCGAGGTCGACAAGAACTCCGGTGACGGACAGTTGCACCTCGCCGTCGGCGACCTGGACGAGGCGGTGGCCGAACTGTTGCAGGACAACAGTTTGATCGCCGCGGACGCCAAAGGACAGCAGGTCCCCTCCGGCTTCGCCCGGGTGGAGGCCTTCCGCGTCGGCTTCTTCGACGGCGACACGGGTTGCGCGGCTCAGTTCAGCTAGTGGCTCGTGCTGCCGCCCGAACCTCGCCAATGGGCGGGTCTGGTGCGTGACACCGGAATTGTGGTGTGGCTGTCACCGCGGGCCGCGTCGAGTTGGGCCTGGGTGAGGAAGAGGCTGGTGCTGAGGTCGGCCGCACCGATGTCGGCGTCGCGGAGGTCGGCGCCGGTGAGATCGGCCATGCGCAGGTCGGCGCCGGTCAGGTTCGCTCCGATGAGGTAGGCGCCGCGCAAACTTGCCCCGCGCAGGTCCGCGTTGGCCATGGCCACGCCGATGAGGTTGGCGCCTCGGTGGTCTTTTCCCTTGTGTCCCTTACGGATTCGCGCACTGGCCTGGAGCAGGAGCTGGTTGATCCGCCGTCGGTGCGCGTCCACGTCAATCGCCAGGATCTCTGCCGGGGACTGTCGGGTCAGCAGCTCGATGTCGGTGAGGGCATCAGCCAGAGTTGGGCTGGGCACGTGCGCGTGAGCCTCGGTGAGGTACCAGAGGAGCTCGTGCAGATCGCGCATGATCGGGAAGACGTCGAACATCTGACGGGCCGCGTGCGGGTTTTCACGCCAGTTCTCGCCGGCGTAGGTGACCTGGGAGACCTGTTGACCCGCGCCGAAACAGTCGTAGACCGTGCAGCCGGGGAAGCCCGCCGACCTGAGTTCGGTGTGGATGCCGCAGCGGAAGTCCGACCGCAGGTTGGGGCACGGGCGCTTGGCCGGCTTGTCGATCGCGAAGGCCGACGAAGCGGAGAACGCCGGGACCACGCAGCACAGCGCGAAACAGCGGGCGCAGTCCGCGCGAAGGTGATCGGTCACCAGGTCTCCCCGTTCGCGGTCGGGACGTCGCCCGTCCCGACCGCCGGTCATCTCTTAGAGCCTGTCCTTGAGCCTGGCGTCAGGCATGGGAAGGGCCTCTGCTAGTGATCTTGACACCACATCTCGATCACGACCTGCAGAGGCCCTTCTACTTTGTACCCTGTCAGCGATCGGCCCGTGTCGGCGGGCCGCCTGCGCCGCTATC
>JALZNB010000195.1 GCA_030857905.1 Actinomycetota bacterium | reverse complement strand
CAATGGTGCTGCGGCGGCACAACCCACCCTGTTCTGACGCCGGCCGGTGGCGGCGCAGGCCCGGCGGCGGCGACGGCCCGCAGAGGATGGTGAGACGTCGCCCTGGGGTTGGGCGGCGGGCGTGCTGCGTAGACTTGGCGCCAGCCGCCTCGCAGAAGGGCCCCCCATGGGGCGTGACATCGACAGCACCGAGTTCACGCGAGAGGACCGGACCCGCTACCGGGAGAAGGTCAAGGGCAACCTCGCAGCGCTGCGCCAGCTGATCGAGTCGGGTCGCATCGAGACCGGCCGGCGCACCCTCGGCGTCGAGATGGAGGTCTACATCACCGACGCCGACGGGCACGCGGCGCCGGTCAACGCCAAGCTGCTGGAGCGCATCACCGAGGGCGACTTCCAGACCGAGCTCGCTCAGTTCAACGTCGAGTTCGACATCAAGCCGCGCCGCCTCACCGGGCGGTGCTTCGGTGAGATCGAGGACGCCCTGCGCCGGTCGCTGAACCACGCGCACGCGATGGCCGAGACCCTCGACGCGCAGGTGATGATCATCGGCATCCTGCCGACCCTGACCGACTTCGACGTCACCGAGCAGAACCTGTCGGCCAACCCGCGCTACAAGGCCCTCAACGACACGATCCTCGCCGCGCGTGGCGAGGACATCCTCATCCGCATCGAGGGCGACGAGATCCTGGAGACGACGGCCAACTCGATCCTGTTCGAGGCGGCCTGCACCTCGATGCAGCTGCACCTGCAGGTCGACCCGGCGGACTTCGCCCGGTACTGGAACGCCGCGCAGGTGCTGTCCGCACCGCTGGTGGCGGTGGGCGCGAACTCGCCGTTCTTCCTCGGCAAGCAGCTGCACCACGAGACCCGCATCGCCCTGTTCGAGCAGGCCACCGACACCCGCACCGAGGAGCTGGCGTCACAGGGTGTGCGGCCGCGGGTGTGGTTCGGCGAGAAATGGCTGACCGAGGGCATCTTCGAGCTGTTCGACGAGAACGTTCGCTACTACCCGGCACTGCTGCCGATCTGCGACCCCGAGGACCCCCAGCAGATGCTGCGTGCCGGCAACGCCCCCCACCTGGCGGAGCTGACCCTGCACAACGGGACCATCTACCGCTGGAACCGGCCGGTTTACGAGGTCGTCCGCGGCCGGCCGCACCTGCGCATCGAGAACCGCGTGCTGCCAGCCGGCCCCACCGTCCCCGACTCGGTGGCCAACACCGCGCTGTACTACGGGATGCTGAACGGGCTGGTGTCCCAGCGGGAACACGTGTGGGACCAGATGAGCTTCGAGTCGGCCACCGACAACTTCTTCGCAGCCGCCCGTCACGGCCTGAACGCCAAGTTCTACTGGCCGCGTGTCGGCCGCGAGGTGCCTGCGACCGAGCTGCTGCTCAAGCACCTCATCCCCATGGCCCGCGTCGGCCTGCTGGACTGGGGTGTCGACGCCGACCACGTCGGCCACTACCTCGACATCGTCGAGGAGCGCACGCTGACCGGGCAGAACGGCGCCGCCTGGCAGATCGCCACCTGGCGCAACCTCGTCGAGGACGGCGAGCTGGACCGGCCAGAGGCCGCCGTCGAGCTGGTGCGCCGCTACCAGAAGTTGTCGTTCGACGCCCACCCGGTCCACACCTGGCCGGTCGGAGGCTGACCTCTCACCCGACCGCATCGCAGCGTCCGGGCGTCCGGTCGGGGCGCCGTTCGCGGCGGTTACGCTTGCCGGAGATGACCACCGACCTCGACCTGTTCCTGCGCTTCGACGGCTACGACGAGCTCAAGCCGCTGCTGGACGGCTCCGACGAGGACGTCCTCGTCGCCCTCGGCAAGCCCGCCCTGATCCGCATCCCCGGCACCGACGACCGGCCACGGGCGCGGCTGGTGTCCGTCCTGCTGCACGGCAACGAAGACTCCGGCTACCGGGCGGTGCTCGAGGTGCTCCGCGGCGGGGAGCGCTACCCGTTCGACCTGTGGGTCTTCATCGGCAACGTCCGGGCAGCCCACACCGACGGCTGGTTCGCCCACCGCTACCTGGAGAACCAGGAGGACTTCAACCGGGTGTGGGGGCTGGCCTCGCCGACCACGCGGATGCGCCGCTGCGCCGACGTGGTCCTGTC
>JALZNB010000191.1 GCA_030857905.1 Actinomycetota bacterium | reverse complement strand
CGCGAGGCGTGTGGCGGCGGGGCTCGGGTCGTTCGGACGGAGGTCGACGGTCAGGCGGACGCGGCGTCGCGCCGCGGGGCTCAGGTCTGCGCCGCGATCGGTTCCCCGTTCGGTGCGGCGACCTTCGATTTCAGCCCGGTGGCCGTGACCAGCAGCGCCAGGGCCGCGGCGACGACCGGCAGCACCCAGGCGGTGTGGAAGCCCTCCAGCAGTTGCGACTCGTCCGCGCTGCCCGCGGCCAGGCTCAGCGAGGTGGCCACGGCGAGACCGAGTGCGGCCCCGAACTGGAACGAGGTGTTCCACAGTCCGCCCGCGAGCCCCTGCTCCTCGTCGTCGACCCCGTCGGTGGCCACGATCGTGAGCGGGCCGTACACGAGGGTGAACGCGATGCCGAGCAGCACCATCGTCGGGAACATCGCGGTCCAGTAGTCGGCGTCGATGGGCATGCCGAGGAACAGGGCGTAGGCGAGCACGGCGAACGCGATGCCGACGAACAGAACCTTCGGGTTGCCGAACTTCTCCACCAGCTTCGGTGTCAGCGTCGGTGCGAGGATCGCGTCGATGGCGATCACCAACAACGCCAGACCGGTCTCGATCGGCGTCCACTGCCGCAGGTCCTGCAGGTAGAGCACGGTGATGAACTGGAATCCGAAGAAGGACCCGGCGAACAGGATCGTGACGATGTTGGCCCGCACCAGGTTCACGTTGGTGAGGATGCCCAGGCGCACCAGCGGCGAGGACACCTTCATCTCGGTGATCACGAACGCGGCGAGGAGCAGCACACCGATGACGAGCGTGACGATCGTGGACGACGCCGGGACCTCGGGAGCGCGGACCACGGTGTAGACCAGCGCGACCATGCCACCGGTCAGCGTCACGGCGCCGACGATGTCGAACTTCTTGCCGGTACGGTCCGGGATCTCGTCGTCGCGAACCAGCGCGATCGCCATGACGAGCAGGATCACCGCGAAGACGACCGGGGCGAAGAACACCCAGCGCCAGTCGATCGCGGAGAGCACCCCGCCGAGGACCAGACCGAGGGAGAACCCGCCTGCGGCGGTCCCCGCGTACCAGAGCAGAGCCCGGTTGCGCAGCGGCCCTTCCGGGAAGCTGGTGGTGATCAGCGACAGACCGGCCGGGGTCATGAACGCCGCGGCCAGGCCCGTGACGAACCGGGCGGTGATGAGCATCCAGCCGTTGGTGGCGAACCCGCCGAGGCCGGAGAAGATCACGAAGACCGCGAGCCAGAACACGAACATGCGGCGACGCCCGAGCAGGTCGGCCGCCCGGCCGCCCAGGAGCATGAAGCCGCCGTAGCCGAGGACGTAGGCGCTGACGACCCACTGGAGTTCACCAGTGGACATTCCGAGGTCGGCCTTGATCGAGGGGAGCGCGACACCCAGCATCGAGATGTCGACGCCTTCGATGAAGATCGCGCCGCACAACACGAAGAGCACCGCGCGCGCACGTCCGGACATGCGATCGAGGCCACCGGCGGTCGGTGGACTTTGAGGAGTCGTGGACACAGTGAAGTTGCTCCTTCAGCAGACCTTGCGAGGGGGTGGACACACCGCCGGGCGAGGCGGTTACTGAACAGCACCTCAGTTCCCTCTTGTATGTAGCCTCATGATCGGTCACCATCATGAGTTGTGGAAGAAGGCACTTTGAAGGAACCGAGTCTCTGCGGAGGCACCGAGGACTACGGTGCGCGACAGTGGGACACCAGGATGGACTGTGAGGTCCGCCAGATCCTCGACCGCATCGCCGACAAGTGGTCCCTGCTGGCCATCGCGCTGCTCGACCGGCGAATCCTGCGATTCACCGAACTCCGGCGGGCGATCGATGGCATCAGCCAGCGCATGTTGACGGTCACTTTGCGCCAGTTGGAACGTGACGGCCTGGTCCGGCGCACCGTGCACCCGGTGGTGCCGCCGAGGGTCGACTACGAGCTGACTCCCATGGGCATGACCCTGCACGACACCATTCAGGCGCTGGTCACCTGGACCGAGGACAACCAGGAGGCCATCGCGGACGCCCGCGCCGAGTACGACGAGCGGATCGCGCGAGCCGAACTGGTGAACCGCTGAGTTCCCGGACGAGACGGGCGCGGCACGCGCGATGACCACGAC
>JALZNB010000163.1 GCA_030857905.1 Actinomycetota bacterium | reverse complement strand
CGGGTCGACCTCGCCGCCGATCTCCCCGCCGGTCTGGTTCCGGTCAACGCGACCTTCGACAAGTCGGCGGACAAGGAGAACGCTTTCGCGCTGACTCCGCTCAGTGGTGCCGGGCTCGGCGTGCTGGCGCTGCTTCTGCTGGGTGGATTCGCCGCGTTGTGGCTGGCGCGGGGTCGTGACGCCAAGGCCATCGCCACCGAGATCGAACCGGTCGACGTGCTCGTGCGCGAGGGCGGTCGACTCGTGTTCGCCTCACCTGACGGTGTGTTGCCCGGGCAGGCGGGCACGGTCATCGACGAGAAGGTGGACGCGCGCGATCTCAGCGCCACCGTGATCGACCTCGCGGTCCGCAACTATCTGTGGATCACCGAGGCGGGTGACGACTGGCAGATCGTCCGCCGCAACACGGCCGACGACTCGCTGACCACCTATGAACGGGCTGTCTATCAGGCGCTGCTCCCCGACGGCACCGAGTCGGTCACCATGTCCGCGCTGCGGTCGTCGCCGCCCGCGGTGTCCGGCGTTCGGTCGGCCGCGTACGCCGACGTGATCTCCCGCAACTGGCTCTCCCGCCGCCCGGAAGGCCTTGGCCGCTGGGGCGTCATCGGCATCGTGCTCGCAGTCCTCGGCGCAGGCGCGACTATCGCGTTGGCGGTGACGATCGGACACGCGTTGCTCGGTGTCGCCCTGTTGATCGCGGGTATCGCGCTCGCACTTGGCGCCCGGTTCCTGCCTGCCCGGACCAAGCGGGGCAGTGTTCTCGTGCAGCAGGTGCGTGGGCTGCACGGTTACCTGCGGGCGGTCAGCCCGGAGAGTGTGCCGCCTTCCGACCGGGAGATGGTGTTCTCCCGTTCGCTGCCGTACGCGGTGGCGTTGGGTGAGACCGAGCAGTGGCTGACCCGGTTCGCTGGACTCGACGCCACAGTGGACGGAGCCCCCGGCCTCTACTGGTACGGGACGCAGAACAGCTCGCACGAACATCAACATTTCGCGTCACGGTTCCCGGCGTTGATCGACGGTCTCGACGGGGTCTTTCGGAAACGCTGAGTATCGACAGCGTTACCCCTTCTGAGCAGCCAATACCCCCGAAGGGGTGGAGCTGGTGGGGCATTTGACACGCGGGGTACCGTTCGCGCACCTTAATCGCTGACCATTCATTCGAAATGGTGTTTCTGGGGAGGCTTGTTGCGCACCACCGTGACCCGCGTCGTCCTGGCGGCGGTGGTCGGTCTCGCCATGACCGCCCCCGCCGCGCCCGCCTTCGCGCAGGAGCCCGCCGACCCGCCGGTCGCCAGTGCGCCCGCCGATGTCCCGTTCCCGAACCCGATCATCACCGCGATCGCCGTGTGCAGCGACGGTGACTCCCGAGTGGACGTGGCGCTGGAAGACCGGCGAAAGCCGTACGAGGTGACGCTGCGCAGCCCGTCCTCCGGCTTCTCCCTGGAGCGGACCACGACCTTCGACGACTCGCGGTATCTGCATCTCGCGAGCTTCGAGCCGGTCCCCACCGGAAGCTATGAGGTGGTGGTCAAGGGCGCCGATCGGCCAAGCGACGGCGTGACCGTCGAGGTGCCGACCTGCGCGGAGCTGGACCCGGACAAGGGTGAGCTGTCGGTCACCGTCGAGTGCAAGGCGGGCTGGGGCATCGCCACGTTCGAGGTGGCCAATCCGTCCACCGGCGACGTGCGCAACTACGAACTGTCCCTCTATGGCGGCAGCGGTGAGCCGTACTTGATCGAGCTGGCGCCGGGTGTCTTCCTCCGCATCGTCGAGAACCTCTTCGACGACGGCAAGTACGAAGCGACGCTGAGCGGTGACGGCTTCGACAAGCCTCTGGTCAAAGAGTTCATTGTGGCCTGCGAGAAGGACAACGAGCCTCGGCTGAACGCGCTCGCGCAGTGCGACACCAAGGACGACATCAACTCCCGCGCGCCAGTCATGATCGACCTGCACAACCCCAACCGCGCCGCTGTGGACTACACGATCGCTGTCGCTGGCCAGAAGCGCACGGTCAACGTCGGGGGCGGCAGTGACGCTTTTGTGGAGATGGACCCGGTGGCAGGTGGCGACTACAAGGTCACCGTCACTGGCTCCGACGGCACGGTCACCGACACCGACGTCCGTGTCGACCACTGCGAGGACATCAAGAAGGACGACGACGGCCTTCAGATCAGCAGCCGGTGCGTGGACGGCCGGTCGATCGTGACGATCCGCTTCTTCGCGGTCGGGCCGTACCCGGCCAAGCGCGAATTCGGCATCGACGGCAGCGCGAAGTACGACGAGACCGTGGAGTTCACCGGCGACGGCGTCTACCAGTGGAGCCGTTACACCGGCGACTTCGCTGACGGTTCGTACATCGCCCGATTGAGTGGAAGTGGTCTGAACACGGTCGAGAACTTCACCGTGGCCTGCAAGGAGGCCCCGACGACGATCCCGACCTCGTCGGACCCGTCGAGTTCGGCGCCGACCTCGGCCCCGACCGGTTCCACCACGCCGGATCCGCAGGGCGGCCAAGGGCCGTCCGATAGTGACGACAACCTGCCGGTGACCGGTACGGCCGTCGGCGCGATGGTCACACTTGGTCTCGCCGCGCTCGGTCTCGGCGGTTTCCTGGTGTTCATGGGCCGCCGCAAGCGCTCGGCATAGCGACGACCCGGCGCCGGGCAACCCGCGCGGCGCCGGGTTATCCACAAGTGAACGGTGACCGTCACACGGTGTGGTGCCGCTCCCGTAGGCTCGCCTGGTGACCGTTTCCGACCTGCACAGGCACACCCTGTCCAATGGCTTGCGCGTGGTGCTCGCCCCCGATGCGACCTCCCCGGTCGTCGGTGTGAGCGTGCACTACGACGTCGGGTTCCGGTCCGAGCCAGAGGGTCGGACCGGCTTCGCCCACCTCTTCGAGCATCTGATGTTCCAGGGCAGTGAGAGCTTGGAGAAGCTCGCCCACTTCCGGCACGTGCAGTCCTCCGGGGGCACCTTCAACGGGTCCACCCACCCGGACTACACGGACTACTTCGAGGTCCTGCCATCCGCCGGGCTGGAGCGGGCGCTGTTCCTCGAAGCCGACCGGATGCGCGCGCCCAAGCTCACCGAGGAGAACCTCCGCAACCAGATCGACGTGGTCAAGGAGGAGATCCGGCTCAACGTGCTGAACCGGCCGTACGGCGGGTTCCCGTGGATTCTGCTGCCGCCGGTCCTGTTCACCACCTTCCCCAACGCGCACAACGGGTACGGCGGCTTCGAAGACCTGGAGCAGGCCACGGTCGCGGACTGCGCGGCGTTCTTCGACACCTACTACGCGCCTGCCAACGCGGTTCTCACCGTCGCCGGGGACTTCACGGTCGAGAACGCGCTGGAGCTGATCGAGAAGCACTTCGGTGACGTTCCCGCCCGCCCGCGTCCGCCGCGGCCCTCCTTCGCCGAGCCGCCGCCCACCGAGGAACTGCGCTCGGACCACGAGGACCCGCTGGCCCCGCTGCCCGCGGTCGCGATCGGCTACCGAATCCCGGACCCGATCGACGAGCTGGACTCCTACGTGGCGTACCTGGTCCTCGCCGGTGTCCTCGCCGACGGCGACGGCTCGCGCCTGCAGCAGCGCCTTGTCCACCGCGACCAGCTCGTGACCGATGTCAGCGCGGGCTGCGGGCTGTTCGGCCCGTTCGAGGCCCGCGACCCCGACACGTTCACCATCTCGGCGATGTACACCCCCGAGGTCACCGTCGACCAACTGCTCGCGGTGATCGACGAGGAACTGGAACTGCTCGCCCAGACCCCACCGGACGCCGAGGAACTGGCGAAGGTGACCGCCCGCTGGGTCGCGGTCCTGCACAAGGAGCACGACCGCCTGGTGAGCCGCACGCTCGCGCTCGGTGCTTTCGAGCTGCTGTACGGCAACCCGGCGTTGGTCTACGACCTGCCCGACCGGATCTCGGCGATCACCGCCGAGGCCGTGTCGGCCGCGGCCAAGTCGCTGCGTCCCGACTCCAGGGCTGTCCTCACCATCTCCCCGGCCGCCGCGGTCGCCGAATGACCACCGCCATGTTCTCGGCCCACGCACGACGTCCGCTCGCCGGGCCGTCGTTCTCGGACCCGGCGACCCCATCACCGACCACCCGGCAGGCCAGGTGTCCGCGCCGCCTGACGTCGTCCGCTTTCCCAGGAGGAGTTCTGTGAGTCGCACCGCCGAGGAGATCGGCCGCACCGCGCTCGGCCCGCGCCCGCTTCCCCCACTGAGCGAGCAACGCGCCGCGACCAACGTGTCCGCCGTGGACACGGTGATCGGCAACGGGCTGCGGGTCATCGCCGTGCAC
>JALZNB010000124.1 GCA_030857905.1 Actinomycetota bacterium | reverse complement strand
ACCGCCGCATAGCTCCGCGTAGTGGCGCCAGTGGCCGAGTGGCAGCTCGCCGAACTCCGCACCACGCTTGACTTGTTCGCCAAACCGTACTCGTTGGGGAACCGGCAGCGGTAGTACAGTTTCTCTCTGCTCTGTCCTTTCGCGACAGCACGGTTCACCGCGCTGTCGCACCAGCAGGGCCCGGGTGTGTAACGGATCTTCGCCGTTCCCGATGGTTTGCCTGATACCCGCCAAGCCAGGCCACCGATTCCCGGAGCGACAATGCGTTTGCGACTATTCCGATCCTGCGTTTCCGTAGCCTTGGCCGCGGGGGTGCTGGCGGGGTGCAGCGGGCAACCAGTGGCCGCACCCGCCGACCCGACGACCACAACCGGGTCGACGACAGCGGAGACGACGACCGCCACCACGACCACCTCGGTCCCCGCACAGCCGCCGCGTGGGCCGCTGTTGGCGACCTGTACCGCGACCGCGGTGACGTTGTCCACTCTGGATCCCCTCACCGGCGCGTCCGCCTCCGTCGCCGAGTTCAGCGCCGCGAACTCATCCTTGGGCGCCACGACCGGTCCCGCGACCACGTGGAGCGTGTGCGCTTCCGGCACCACGCTGGCGTCCTACCTCGCCCGCCAGGTGTTCTCCCCCGACTTCGGCCGCATGGCGGTCAACCTTCGCGTCAGCGAGACCGACAGCGCCCACGTCGGCTGGATCGACGCCACGAGTGGCGCGGTGACCGACCTGACAGCCCTGCTGGCGGGAAGCGGCGGCGGTTTCACCGCCCAGCCGCAGCACTCCAACGCCGTGTTCGACCAGGACGGCAACTTCGGGTACTTCGACGAGACCACCGACGAGTTCGTCTGGATCAAGCCCGACACCAAAGCCAAGCTGCGCTCGCAGAAAGTCGAGAATCCGGGTCGGACAGTGCTTCTGCTGCCGGACGGCTCGGTGAGCGGCACCACCAGCGGCCTCGACCGCGGCATGGTGCTCACGATCCCGATGCCGGGCGGCGGCGTGCTCGACTCCGCCAGCTCCAGCCCGGTCGTCTGGATCGTCGACAAGTCTCGGGGGCTGCAGATCGGCGAGCCGGTCAACGCGCCCAACACCCTGGGCGTCAAGCTCGCGGGCCCGGACGACCCCGCCACCGAGGGCCAGGTGGTCCCGATCACCCCACGCACCGACTACGTGATCCGCTCCGCGGTGTCCGACCCGCAGGCCAAGACCGCGATCTTCACCGCTGACCGGGGCCAGACCCTGGACGTCTTCCGGGTACCGCTCGACGGCTCCGCACAGCCCGCCAAGGTCACCACGCTTCCCCAGGCGCAGCAGTCGATCGCCCTCATCGGCTGGGAATAGGGGACTCACCCTTCGGCCGAGGGGTACTTGGCAGGCGAGCGGGCGGTGGCGTGGTCCGGCGGGGCGGGGCGGAGCGTGGACGACGTCCGGCCGATCCGCGACGACCTCGAACACCGGGCGCGGGCCTTGTGGGACGAACTCGGTGTGCCCGCGGGCGTGTGACCTGGCTCGCGCTCGCACCTTGACCCTTGACCCTTGACCGGCGATGGACACTCAATCACCATTGAGTCAATGAGCACTGACTGGTCTTCGGAGTTGCGGGCGCGGGCCCGCGTCCACACCGCACTGGGCGAGCCCGCGCGGTTGGCGATCGTCGACCGGTTGCTGTTGGGTGACGCCTCGCCGAGTGAAGTGGGTGCGGAGTTGGGATTGCCCAGCAATCTCCTGGCCCACCATATGAAGCTTCTGGACCAGGCCGGGCTGGTGGAGCGGTCGCGGTCGGAGGGCGATGCCCGCCGTACCTACCTGCGGCTGCGCACGGCGGCGTTGACCGGGCTGGTTCCTTCCGGGGTGCGGCAGGCGCGGCGGGTGGTGTTCGTGTGCAGCCGCAACTCCGCCCGCTCACAACTGGCGGCAGCGTTGTGGGCAAAACACAGCGCGGTGCCTGCCGCCTCGGCGGGCACCGAGCCCGCCGAGGCCGTGCACCCGATGGCTGTGGCCACCGCCCGGGCCCACGGCCTGTCGCTGGCCCGTGCCCGTACCCGTCACGTCGAGCAGGTCGTGCGCCCGGACGACCTGGTGGTGGCCGTGTGCGACAACGCCCACGAGGAACTCGATCCCGCCGACCGGTTGCACTGGTCGGTGCCCGACCCCGCCCCGGTGGGCACCGAGCAAGCCTTCGACTCCGCCTTCCGGGACTTGGCCGACCGGGTCGAGCGCCTGGCCCCTGCCGTCCACACCCCCGACATCCCACATCCCTGATGTCCTACGGCATCCGGCGTTCCGCGCCGATCGAAGAGTCCGAAAAGGAGTCGCGATGACGCGGCCGTTGTTCCGCACGCTGTTGGCCGAGTTCCTCGGCAGCCTGCTGCTCGCCGCGCTGGTGATCGGCTCCGGTATCGCCGCCCAACGCCTGTCCCCCGACGACGTGGGCCTGCAACTGCTGGAGAACGCCGCCGCGACCGCCGTCGGGCTCTACGCCATCATCCTGATCTTCGGCCCGGTCAGCGGCGGGCACTTCAACCCGGTGGTGTCCTTCGTGGACGCCGCGTTCGGCGGCCTGCCCTGGCGCCGCTTCCTGGCCTATGTCCCCGCGCAGGTGCTCGGGTGTGTGGCCGGCGCGGTCGTGGCAAACGTGTTGTTCGACGCCGCGCCGGTCAGCATCTCCACCACCGCGCGCGCCACCTGGCCGCACGCCATCTCCGAGGTCGTGGCCACCCTCGGACTGCTGCTGGTGATCTTCTCGCTGGCCCGCTCCGGCCGGGCCGAACGCACCCCCGCCGCGGTCGGCGCCTACATCGGCGCGGCGTACTTCTTCACCAGTTCCACCAGCTTCGCCAACCCCGCCATCACCGTCGGCCGCGTCTTCAGCGACAGCTTCGCCGGAATCGCCCCCGCCTCGGTGCTCCCGTTCATCCTCGCCCAAATCATCGCGGCCGTGATCGCGCTCCCGCTGCTGCGAACCCTGTACCCGAACGCCTCAGCGCACGCCGAGGACGTCGTCCTACCTCACCCGACCGAAAGCACCGTCAAGGAACGGCCATGACCTCACCGTCACAATCCCCGCCCGCCGACCCGACACGACGTCTCGCCGCCCACACCACCGGCGCGACCGACAGCGAAGGAACCGTGTGATCGACATGCCCCAGACCGGAACTCCCGAGACCGCCGCCGACACGGCCGCGGCGGGCAAGCCGTCGGTGTTGTTCGTGTGCGTCCACAACGCGGGCCGCTCACAGATGGCCGCCGCATGGCTGTCGCACCTGGCCGAGAACCGGGTGGAGGTCCGCTCCGCCGGTTCCGCCCCGGCTGATCAGGTCAACCTGGCCGTGGTCGAGGCCATGCGGGAGGTGGGCATCGACATCTCCGCCCAGACCCCGAAGATCCTCACCTACGATGCGGTCCGCGAGTCGGACGTGTGCGTGACGATGGGCTGCGGCGACGCCTGCCCGGTCTTCCCCGGCAAGCGTTACCTGGACTGGAAACTCACCGACCCCGCCGGACAGGGCGTCGAGGCGATCCGCCCGATCCGCGACGAGATCAAGACGCTGATCGAGGGCCTGATCGCCGAGATCCTCCCCGCGCGGGCCGCCTCCGAGGGAACGACCGCGTGACCGAACTATCCGGCCGTGGGGTGTCCTGGTGCGCGATCTGCGACGGGTTCTTCTTCCGCGACCGCGCCGCCGCCGACACTGCGACGGACACTCCAGTCGGTGCCACTGGAGCCGGTCGGGGCACGCTCCTGACATCGGGACAGAAGTGAGAGTCATCGTCATCGGCGGAGGCCAGGCAGGACTGGCCTCCGGCTACTACCTCCGCCGAGCCGGGGTGGACTTCACCATCCTCGACGCCCAACCCGAGCCCGGCGGGGCGTGGCGGCACGGCTGGGACTCCCTGCGCCTGTTCTCCCCGGCCCGGCACAGTTCGCTTCCAGGCTGGCCGATGCCACGTTTCCCGCACGAGGGATACCCGACCGCCGGGCACGTCGTGGACTACCTGACCGCCTACGAGAAGCGCTACGAGCTGCCCGTCGAGCGCTCGGTCCGCGTGCGGTCGGTATGTCGGGTCGACGGTGGCTACGACGTGGACGGCCGCTTCGCCGACGCGGTCATCAGCACCACCGGCACCTGGTGGCGGCCCTTCATCCCGGCCACCGCCCACGGCCTTCCGGGACGGCAGTTGCACACCGTGGACTACCGCAACCCGCAGAAGTTCACCGGGCAGCGTGTCGTGGTGGTCGGTGGCGGCAATTCCGGCGCCCAGATCGCCGCCGACCTCGCCGGCCACGTCGAGCTGACCTGGCTCACCCAACGACCGCCCCGCTACCTGCCCGACGAGATCGACGGCAAGGCCCTCTTCGACATCGCCACCCACATCTCCGGCGGCATCGGAGCCCTCGGCGACATCGTCGCGGTCCCACCCGTCCGCGACGCCCGCGACCGCGGCCTACTCACCGCGCACCCCTTGGACCGCAACGTTTTGACCGCGGCCGACACCGTCATCTGGTGCACCGGCTTCCGGCCCGCATTGACCCACCTCACAGCGCTGAGCCCACGCGACCGCGACGGACATGTTCGCGGGGAAGCACTCCTGCACCTTCTCGGCTACGGCGACTGGACCGGCCCCGCCTCGGCCACCCTCATCGGCGTCGGCCCGACCGCCAAGGCCGCCGTGCACACCATCACGAAACAGTTGGGCGTGGCCAGTCGGAGGTGACCACGCTCAACGAGAACGTCGATCCCGGCGGGTTGCAGTCGGCGGTAGCCCTGCGCTTCGGAAGTTCGTCACACCCGATCGGCGGGCGCTGCGACGTCCATCGGCCGGAATACTCGAAGTCATGACGGTCGCCCGATATCCGCCAGTCGCCGTGTTCCGGGACCCGCGACCCGGCGGGGCCGTCCCGGATTTCGACCTCCCGGTCCGCGTTCGGGCGCAGCGGACCGCCGCGGCGTTGACCGCGGTGCCGACGCACGCGGGTTCCGTTGAGCGCACGGCCGCCCTGCGGCAGGCATCAGCGGTCGCCGAAGGGCTGGTGGCGGTGCTGTCCGATCAATGCCCGGCGGTGCTGGGCGAGGACTTGCCCGCGGATTCGACCAGTCAGTCGTTCTTCCGTGTGCGCGAGGTGGACTTGTCCGACCGCCAAGCCGCCCTGCACGGCGCTTCGATTGTGCAGCGCGGCCTGACGGATCTGTGCGAGGCTCCGCTGTCGGGCGCCGATCTAGCGGTCGAGGTCGCCGGCATGGCGCAAGCCGTGCTCGACCTGACCGGCGCCACCGCCCCGGATGTTCCTCTCGACGAACCGGTGTCCGCCGCTCCGGACGAGGGCGGAACTTCGTTGGAGGCGCGGTGGACGGCGCGGTGGATCGTGGGCCACCAAGTGCACGTGTTGTTCAACATCTGCGCGGCGGTCGCGGTGACCGACGCCGTGCACCACCTGCGCCACGGCGCGATTCAAGCCGCCCTGCGGCGACTCGGCCACGCGACCACTTTCGTGCGCGGGTTCCCTGCGGCCATGACCCATGCCAGCACGATCCCGGTCGAGTACTACACCGCCGCCGTCCGCCCCAGCATGCGACCGCCGGAGGTGGCGCGTCCGTTGAGCGGGCGACAGCACCGCGGGTACAAGACGTTCCGTGCCGCGATGAAGGACCTGCTCGCGGCAATACCCGACCATTACAGGGAGTTGGTCGCCCGCGATCCGGAACTCGCCGCCGCGCGCGACGCGCTGCTCGAAGCCGACCTGATCGACAGCGAACGGCACGTCACACTCGCCTACTCGATGGTGCGCCTGCAACGCTCCATCGCCCAGCTGCCCGACGGCCCGGACAACGCCGTGGGCGAGCTGCGGCTCATGCGCCACCGGCGAGCGGCCCAGTACGCGCCGCTGCTCCGCTTCGGCGACCACTACGTCGCCGACGCCGTGGCCACCCTGCGGCACTGACCCGAAAGACCGCACCGGAACCGGGAGCCAACACCGATGCCTGACCTTGGGATCGCCGTCACCGCCGAACTGGAGCTGACGTCGTCCGACACCGCTCAAGTCGAGTGCCTGGCCCGTGACCTGTGCACCGACGACCGGGTGGACGCGCCGGAGTGGGTCACCCGTGCCCGGGACGCCTGGGACGAAGCTCCGCTGTCCTTACGACGTGGCGTGCGCCGGTTCCGGCGGCACTCGGGCCCCCAAGGGGTAATGGTGGTCCACGGGCTCCCGATCGATGACACCGCGCTGCCCGCCACGCCGTCCGCGTCGGACTCGGTGCAGCGCGAGCCCACCATCGCCGCGGCGGTGCTCGCCATGCTCGCGTGCGGACTCGGCGACCCCATCGCGTACCTGGCCGAGAAGTCCGGCGCCCTCGTGCAGGATGTCGTTCCCGTGCCGGGCAAGGAGAACTTCTCCGGCAACGCCGGATCGGCGCTGCTGACCTTCCACAACGAAAACGCCTTCCACCCGCACGAACCCGACCACGTGCTGCTGCTGTGCCTGCGCGCCGACCATGACCGCACCGCGGGCCTGCGCACGGCCTGCCTGCGCGAGGTGCTGCCCCTGCTGCCCGAGGCGACTCGGGAGGTGTTGTTCGCACCCGAGTTCATCCTCCGGCCGCCGCCGTCCTTCGGCACCGACAACACCGAGCGCGCACCACAGCCGGTGCTGTTCGGCACCGTCGACGATCCCGACATCCGCCTCGCCCAGATCGCCATCACGGCGGTGACCACGCGGGCCAAAGGGGCACTGGCCGAACTCGCGCACGCCTTCGACACCGCCGCGCGCACCACGCGACTGGCACCCGGCGACATGGCGATCGTGGACAACCGGGTCACCGTGCACGGCCGAACCCCCTTCCGCCCCCGCTACGACGGAGCAGACCGCTGGGTGCAACGCACTTTCGCCGTCACCGACCTCCGACGCTCCCGCGACCACCGCCCCGACGACGGCTACGTCCTCACCCGTTGACCACCCGCACCCGTCCGCCGCGTGCCCGATCCCGTTGGCACGCAGCGGGATTTCGTGCGCGGCAACGGTGAGCAGTGATCGAACGCGTCACCCGATCGGTACGTGGCCCGTCCGAGTCGAGCATGATTCGCTCAAGATATGAATCCCATCGAGGAAGTCGGCCGCGGACCGGGACTCGACAGCTACCCCTACGCGTTCCACATCGCGTTGGACGGCAACGGTCTCAACGGGTTGGAGGGGCGTGCCGGGGTGTGCGTGTTCCACTACGACCCGGTCAGCGGACGGCACACCTCCCGGATCGAGTACTACGACGGGTTGGCAGGCGGGCATGCGATCAGCCTCAGCCCCGACCGGCGCACTGGCTTCCTCGGCAACACCGGTCAACACCTGGCGTTCTACGACACCGCCCGCCCCGAGGAGACCGAGCGGGTCTCCACCCTGCGCTTCGAACCGACCGACTCCTCGATCAAGGGCAGCACGCACGCCGTCTGGCTGGACGGCACCACCGGCATCACCGGCATCGGCGAGTCGTTCTGGCAGTTCGACGTCAACAACCTGACCGCTGCCGAGAACATCGGCGCGCACGGCCTGAAACTCCCCCACGCGATCAAGCGCACCGCCTCCGGACGCCACCTCGTCTACGGCGGCATGGACCACCCCCGCCGCGGCGAAGCCTGCGAGGTCGGCATCTTCGACCTGGAACGCCGTACCGCCCGCACCATCGAGCTGCCCGCCACCTGCTGGCACGTCGCCACCCACCCCACCGAGGACCGCTTCTACGCGCTGTCCTTCCGTGTCGTCCCACAGGAAGGCCGCGACTGGCACGAGTGGGCCATGGCCTACTTCAAGGAGTACGTCTTCGAGATCGACGCCGACAGCGGCCGCGTGCTGCGGCACTGGACGGCCGCGGGCGACATTCCCGCCCACATCAACTCCGACGTCTGCATCTCCGACCGCGAACTCATCTACTGCACGGGCGGCAGCAACACCGTCGTCCTGATCGACCTGGCCGACTTCTCCTCCTACCGGATCATCGACGAACGCCCCGACCTGCGCCACCAGGTCAAAGCCGGACGCCAAGCCGCGCGACAGGTCCTCGACGCCCTCACCCGCGGCTCCGCACTGGCCGGCACCAAGCACTTCCTCGCCGCACTCCGCGTCAGCCGCGGCACCCTCATCGACGGCGTCTACGCCTGCCAACTCTCCGCCGACCAGACCCTGCTGTTCACCGCCAACCGCGGCCTCAACACCATCACCGTCTACGACTACCCCGCCTGCACCGTGCGACTTCGCGTCAAGATGCCCGACCTGCACGAGCACGTCGACGGACTGCGCCCCTGGTCCGACCCCCGTTTGGGCTTCCACCACGGCGCGCTCGTCAGCCCATAAGACTTGGACACCAGCAACGCGGTCTAGCCCGCTGATCTAGTGTCATGCCAGTTCAGCGGGTCTTGGTGCTTCGAACCGCGTGACCGGAGGAGTCGATGTTGGGATGACGGCAGGGCGACCGATGCCCACACACGACGACGTGCTCGGGTACTTCGGCACGCTGTCGAACTGGGGACGGTGGGGCGACGACGACGAGCTCGGCACTCTGAACCACATCACCGACGACGTCCGGCTGGCGGCGGCGCGGGCCGTGCGCCACGGCAGGAGCGTGTCGTGCGCGTGGGAGGTTGCCGTACCGGAAGAGATGGAGCGGTCGACGACAACGTGCCCGTGCGCCGCCGACATGCCCGGTGCCGAGGACATGCCGGTGCCCGGATTCCGCAACGACCGGCGCTGGGGCTTTTCGAACGAGCGGCTCGGCATCATGTTCCACGGCAACACCGTCACCCACGTCGACTCGCCGTGCCACATGTTCTGGGACGGCCAGATGTACAACGGGCGGTCGCATTCGTTGGTCGACGCCGCAACGGGGTCGGCGTGGGCGGCCGTCACGGCGGCGGCGAACGGGATCGTCACGCGTGGTGTCCTGCTGGACATCGCGCGGGTCCGCGATGTGCCGTGGTTGGAACCGGGGCAGGGTGTGTTTCCCGACGATCTCGAGGAGGCCGAGCGTCGCCAGGGTGTGCGGGTGCGATCCGGCGACGCGGTACTCCTGCGGACCGGCTACGGTCGCGCCCGGCACGAAGCCGGTGCGGCAGGCGGTTTCACGCAGGCAGGCTGGCACGCGTCCTGCCTGCCGTGGCTGCATGAACGGGGGGTCGCGCTGATCGGCGCTGACACCCCGCAGGACGTTCAGCCGTCGGGGTACGAAGACGTGTTGATGCCGGTTCACGCCGTGAGCCTCGTCGCGATGGGTCTGTGGCTGCTCGACAACTGCGACCTGGAGGCGTGCGTGACGACGGCCGCCGAGCTCGGCCAGTGGGACTTCCACCTCACAGTCGCACCGGTCCGCTTCGCAGGCACGTCCGGCAGCCCGGTCAACCCGATCGCCACATTCTGACCACGGGACTCGCGCCCGACAGCGTCGGCACCCTTCACCGTCTGGGTCGGGAGCTTGAGAGCCTTACGCCCGACCAGGTTGAGGCGGCACGCTCGCTCGCACGAGAGCGGTTGACCACGCTGGAGGCCGTGATCCCGGAATCGCTACGACAGATTCCGTTGCCGCGAAACGTCCAGATCAAGGTTCTCTGTCAGCGATACCAGCATCTCAAGAAGCTGCTCGAGGACACCGTGCCCCAGTTGGATCGGCTCCTGTTCACCTTGCCGGACGCGGATTCCTGAGCTCTGGTCGCCGCACGAACCCGGCAACGGGCGCCGCTGAACGACCTGCTCGACATCGTCTTTTACCTCACCCTGATTGGGACTACTGTGGGTGCCACGTCGCCCGCCACGAGCCGCACCGCGCGGTGGGACGGAGACTCCGCCGATGAGCGACCCCACACATCTGGACACCGACTCTTTCCCAAGTCGGACGTTGGGTTCCCTCTGCAACACATCACCGTCGCAACATGAGCAACCCTTGCCCAAGGTCAAAAAAACGTCAGAGGCGGAGTTGACGCACTATGGAACGACGCATGTCGATCGCGACGCACTGGGGTAGTTTTGTCGCCGTAGTCGATTCCGGCCGGTTGGTGCGAATCGAGCCGACGCACGATGACCCCGCGCCATCGCCTATCGGCCCCGGAATGGTGACAGCCGCCGAGGACAGCGCTCGCATCTTGCGCCCCGCGGTGCGTAAGGGCTGGTTGAACGGCGAGCCGCGCGTCGACGGCGCGGCCAGGGGCACGGACGCCTTCGTGGAGGTGAGCTGGGATCATGCGATCACGCTGGTGAGCGACGAACTCCGTCGAGTTCGTTCTCAGCACGGGGACAGCGCGGTGTTCGGCGGATCCTACGGTTGGGCGAGTGCGGGCAGGTTCCATCACGCGCAGGGACAACTGCATCGGTTCCTGGCGCTGGGCGGGGGGTACACGGATTCTCGCAACACTTACAGCACCGCAGCTTTGGAGGTCATCCTCCCCCATGTGATCGGTGGTCATCCGTGGAGCTACCAGAGCCGGATGCCGATGTGGGACGAGATTGCCGAGAACTGTGAGCTCGTGGTGGCGTTTGGTGGGCTGGCTCTCAAGAACAGCCAAATCAACCCTGGTGGGCTGGCCAGGCACCAGACGCAGGACCTGCAACGTCGGTGCCGTGAGGCCGGGGTGCGGTTCGTGAACATCAGCCCCATCCGCCGCGACGTCGCCGACTTCCTCGACGCCGAATGGCTGCCCGTCATCCCCAACACCGACACCGCCGCGATGCTCGGCATCGCACACACGATGCTGGTCAACGGGTGGCACGATGAGGACTTCCTCCGCCGGTGCTGCGTCGGGTTCGACCGCTTCGCCTCCTACCTGGTCGGCGAGGTCGACGGCGTTCGGAAGGACGCCGCCTGGGCCGCGAAGATCACGGGCATCGGTCCCGAGGTGATCACCGACCTCGCTCGCCGCCTCACCACCCAACGTTCCCTCATCATGGTCAACTACGCGGTGCAACGGGCGGACCGCGGCGAACAGCCGATCTGGATGTCGGTCGTGCTGGCCGCCATGGCGGGCTCGATGGGTCGGCCTGGCTGCGGCTGGGGCGCGGGTTATGCGACGATGGACGCGACGGGCGTTGTCAGGGACCGCGCCTTCGTGGCGACGATACCGGAGGTTTCCAACCCGGTTCCGGATTTCATCCCGGTCGCCAGGATCGCCGATACCCTGCTGCATCCAGGCGAGGTCATCGACTATGACGGCAAGCGCCTCACGTTGCCCGAGCTCCGCATGATCTATTGGTGTGGAGGGAATCCGTTCCACCACCACCAGGATCTCCATCGGCTGACCCGTGCTTGGCAGGCCCCAGACACGGTGGTGGTTCACGAAGCCTGGTGGAACACGACGGCCAAGTTCGCCGACATCGTCCTGCCCGTGGCCACCAGCCTGGAGCGTGACGACTTCGCCGCCGGGTTTTCCGACCCCCACATCGTCGCGATGCCGAAAGTCCGCGAGCCCGCGGGCGAGTCGCGCACCGATCATCACATTTTCGCCGCCTTGGCCTCCCGGCTCGGATTCGAGCGGGAGTTCACGGAGTCGCGCTCGGAGATCGAATGGGTCCGGCACCTCTACGAGCGGACGAGGGCCACGCTCGGCGGCGAGGCCGCGTTGCCGGGCTTCGACGAGTTCTGGCGAAGCTCCACCGCTGAGCTGCCGCCGTTGACCGGACCGTTTCCCGGCAGTTTCGAGGACCTTCGCGCAGACCCGCGGCGTTTTCCCCTGTCGACGCCGTCGGGCCGGATCGAGATCTTCTCGAAGGAGATCGACTCGTTCGGCTACGACGACTGCGCCGGACACCCGAAGTGGTTCGAACCAACGGAGTGGCTTCGTGCCGATCTGTCGGACCGGTTCCCGCTGCACCTGATCTCGAATCAGCCCGCCTCACGCCTGCACAGCCAGTACGACAACGGTGATCACAGCCTCAACTCGAAGATCCGCGGTCGTGAGCCCGTGACGATGAATCCGTCGGACGCCGCGGCGCGCGGCATCGAGAGCGGCATGGTCGTGCGCGTCTACAACGACCGAGGCAGCTGTCTCGCGGGCGCGGTCCTCTCGGATGACCTCATGCCGGGCGTCGTGCAACTGTCCACGGGAGCGTGGTGGGATCCGATCCAGCCGGGCTTGAGCGGAACAATGGACCGCCACGGCAATCCGAACGTCCTCACGGCGGATCGGCCGTGCTCACGCCTGTCCCAAGGACCGAGTGCTCTCAGTGCGCTGGTCGACGTCGAGTCCTACGACGACACCCTTCCCGATGTGCTCGCCTTCGCACCGCCAGGCTTCGTGCCGCCCGCGACTTCACCCGATCGAGTGGTCTGATCGTCCCGACAGTCGTGTCGCTGAGGTATTTCATCCTTGCTTGACTACTTTGCGCGGTCATGACTGGAGTTCAGGATCTCAAGTACAGCCAGTGGTTCAACGGCGCGGACATCGACGGCGACGGAGTGATCACCCGTCAGGACGTCCGGTTGATGGGCGAGCGCTACATCGCGGCCCGTGACGCCGCGCCGGAGTCCGAGACCGCCCGCAGGCTGACCGAGGGGTTGGACGCGTTCTGGGCCAACGTGATCGCGCCGATGGACCAGGACGGTGACGGGAAGGTCGATCTGCGGGAGATGACCGAGGGGTTCCGGCGGGCGCTGGCCGATCGCACCCTGTACTCACAGCAGGTCGGACCGGTGGCCGACTGCTACTTCGACCTGATCGACCTCGACGGTGACGACAAGGTCGACCAGGCGGAGTTCGGGGAGATCTTCCGCCTGGCGGGCAACGTGTCCCCGGAGGACTGTGCCGCGGTCTTCGCCGCATTGGACCTGGACGGCTCGGGCGGGCTGAATCGCGCCGAGTTCCACCAGGCACTCGCGGAATTCTTCTACGGCGACGACCCGAACGCCCCCGCCGCGCACCTGTTCGGCAGGATCGCCGCCTGACAGCCCCAACCGGCGTGACACCCGATGCGCTGAAAGGCGTGTTCGGAGACGTTCAGCGTCTCGAACACGCCTTTCAGGGCATGACCTGGCCGTTCAGCGGCTCAGTGCCGGGGCAGGCAGTACCGGTTCGGCCGCGGCGTCGCGGGTGACGTTGCGCAGCACCCGCACCGCCATGATCGGGCCTGCCATCGCGAGGAC
>JALZNB010000122.1 GCA_030857905.1 Actinomycetota bacterium | reverse complement strand
CCATCGTGCCGCACGCGTCGCCCCTTTGATACTCGCCGACCCCCACGGCAAGGCTGTGACGAGAGCGGGGGAGCGGCGCACCGAACTCATCAAGTCACGATTCGATCACTGGCCCGAACAGCTCTCGGGGCCTGAAGATCGCGCGCCGCCACCGCCGAATCAACGGCCACCGGACGGCGAAACAGGGAAATTCCCCTGAGAGGGTGGTGAACAACCCAGCAAACTTGATCACGGACCGTGAGAGGTCAACGCCCGATCGGACGTACTCGGTGAGGGTGATACGTTACCTCGCCGTAATGCCCCATCTGTGCCGACAAGCCGGAGGTTGGGCCCGAATGTCCGATTCAGGTGACCGGGTTGAACTGTCTCCATCGAACGACGAAGGCCCTGGTCTGCACCGCGCCCCGTACGCCGTCCTCGGCGTCGCGGGCGTGGTCATCTCGACCGTTTTCGCCGCCGTGGCCACCTTCGCCGCGGGTGGCGAGGCCGACGACGCCCGATCACCGGGCGTCGCGCCGGTCAAGGTGACTCCGGCCAACTCCACGAGCACCAGACCCAGGGATGGCAGCCTGACTGCCACCGAGTCCGTTCCACCGTCGGATTCCCTGGCACCCTCCACTGAGGCGTCCACGCCGGAGGAAGAGGTCACCGACCCGGATTCGACGACCACCAAAAAGCGTGCGACCACCACGACAACGGTGCCGGGTCGCCCCAACCCGCCCGTCACGGAACCGACGCAGCCCACGCAGACCACGAAGACACAGCCGCCCAGGCCACCGACGACCACGACGACGAAGCCACCGCCGCCACCACCACCGCCGACGACCGATCCGACCACCACGGAGCCGGATCCGCCCACCAGCCCGTAATCCATGTTTGCTCTCAAGGAATGTCGGGCATCCGCCGCACAGCGGTAGCCCGCCAGGCAACCGTCGACAGCCAGTGACACAGCGTCGCTGGAGGCACGGGACATTCACCCATTAGTGGTAGGTTGCCGCACCATGAGACGTCGGGGCTCACGTGACTTGGCCAGGGCCGTTCTTGTCGCGCTCGCGGTGGGCGCCAGTACGGCCGGGTTCGCCACCGCGATGGCCGAGCCCCCTGGCAGTTCGGCCTCGACCCTCATCACCACAAGCCGCGTCGACGCCAGCGCGGGCTCAGACAGCATTGCGCCTGCGGCCAAGGGAACGCCCACAACCGCAGGCGCGTCCTCGTCTTCTGTCGCACCGAGCGCCTCAAGTGAGCCGTCTGCGCTGCCCAGCTCAGTCCCCACGACAGTCCCTGCCACCACGAGCCTGTCTCCGTCGACCACATCCACATCCTCCGCCCGCCCCACGACTACCGTGGCGCCGTCCAAAGCGGACAGGAGCGGTTCGGCCTCGCAAGATGTCCTCGCCATCACCAACGGCGAACGCGGTAAAGCGGGCTGCCCGGCGGTGACACTGGACGATCGCCTCACCAAGGCCGCCACCGACCACAGCGTCGACATGGCCAGGAACAACTACTTCTCCCACACCAGCCAGGACGGCCGCACCTTCGTCGAGCGCGCCAAAGCCGCGGGCTACCCCAATCCGGGCGCGGAGAACATCGCGAAGGGTCAATCCACCCCCGAAGCGGTCATGGACGCCTGGATGAAGTCCGCGGGCCACCGCGAGAACATCCTCAACTGCGGCCTGAAGACCATGGGCCTCGGCCTGGCGACAGACGGCTACTACTGGACCCAACTCTTCGGCCGCTGAAACCCGCCTGTCCCACGCGAATGCGATCTCGCCTGCGCTGACAAAGCAAGGGCGGGAGTGACCCCCGAAGCCGCTCCCGCCCTTCCGCCAGTTGGCTTATCTGGTCGGCGTGACCGACGGTGACGCACCGACCGATGGCGACACACTCGTCGACGGTGTCTGACTGCCGGACGGCACAGTGGAGCTGCTGGTGGGCTCAGGCAGTGGCACGAACGGGATGCCGGTCTCTTCCGTGCACACACCGTCGTCGTAGGTGATACGCGGCTGCGGAAAACGATTGCGGAAGCTCTCGTTCACCTGACCGACACAACTGTTCCGATACATGTTGAGCGGCTTGCCATCCTCGTCATAGAGGTAGAACACCGGGATCGGCTTCCCTTGCGCGTCCACCGCGTACACATTGGACAGACGCGAACCTTCGTAGATCAACCCGGAACTGGAGTAGTTGACCGGGTAATACGGCGAGGAGTCGAAGGTGTTCAACGCGTTTCCGGTGAGCCCGAAGGCCACTCCGATGACGAACGCGTTGGCGGGCACCAGGACGAGCAGAAGTCGACGGTCTGTGCGGACACTCGGCCCACACCACAGCAACAGGCCGATCACAGCGAGGAACAGCACCGAGCCGATGTTGCCCCTGGTGAAGATCGCCGCCACGAAACCGATGGCCAGCAACACGATCCTGATCAGCCACCACGCGGGCTGGAGACCTCGCAGGTAGTCGAGGATGTGTGCGGGAATCGCACCGATCGCAGCCTCCCCCATCCGCCGCGCGGCACGGTACTCGCGCAGACTTTCGATGTCCTGCCGCCGAACCACACCGTTGAACACAAGCAATGCCGTTGCCGCCACGACAATGGCCGTCAGGAACAACGGTATGAACTTCGCGGACCCGGACGAATTGACCCCCACCATCCCGGTGATCCACGCGACCAAGACGGCACAGGCGACCACGAACAACACAAGCCGGGCCCGCCATTTCCGCGTGTCGGCGGCGGGCGCGGGATCGACGGTCGCCTCGGGATACCCGGCGGCGGCCCTGAGTTCAGCCGCGTAGTCCTCCGGCGTCCCCAACCGCGCCGTCAGATCCCCGGACTCCTCGAAAACCTCGACCAGATGCGGTTCGACATCCTCGACGATCTCCGCGATCTCCTCGTCGGGCAACCCATCCAACGCGACACGCAACCGCCTCAGGTACTCCGCGACCTCAGGTTGAACCTCCACTTTGCTCACGCCGTCACCCCATTCCGCAGAATCCCGTCCATGGCCTCGGCGAACGACCGGTAAGCCTTCTCCGACTCCACCATCCGCTCCCGACCAGCCTCGTTCACGCCGTAGTACTTACGGTGCGGCCCCTCATCACTGGGGACGACATAGGAAGTGAGGTAACCGGCCCGGTAGAGCCGCCGAAGCGTCCCGTAGACGGACGCATCCGCGACCTCCTCCAGCCCCCCTTGCCGCAACCGTCGCAACACGTCATACCCATAGCCATCCCCGTCCCGCAACACCGCCAAGACGGCCAAATCCAACACTCCCTTGAGCAACTGGCTCGTATCCATACGCCCCCTCCCGACTATCGCGCTAGAGACACTATTACGCATAGCGCAGTACCACGCAAGCCGCAGGTGGGGTTGGCTGTGGGAAACGAAGCTAGAACCACCTGGGACGCGACGAACCTGCAGGTCAAGAAGTGTCGTCCCCGCGCACGCGGGGCTGTCCCACGGCGGCAGCACCGCGAAGATCGCCTCACGGTCTCCCCCGCGCGCGTGGGGCTGTTCCCTCGGTGCTGCCATTGGTGATCTGCCGCCATCCGTCTTCCCCGCGCACGCGGGGCTGTCCCACAAAGCGTGCAGGAAACCGTGGGATGATGGGACTGTGGAGCACGATGGCCTGGGCGGGAACCGGGCGACCTGGGATCACGTTCCGATGGCCGTGCGTGCGGCCGTGACGAAGGCGTTGGGGTCGCCCGTCGTCGACGTCGTCGATCAATCGGGTGGTTTTTCGCCTGGTTTGGCGGCTCGGGTGCGTGGTGAGAGCGGGCGTCGGGTGTTCGTCAAGGCTGTGGGGTTGGCCTTGAATCCGTATTCTCCCGGGTTGCATCGACGTGAGATCGAGATCGCGTGGAAGTTGCCCACGCGGGTGGCGGCGCCTCGTTTGCTCTCGTCCTACGACGATGGGGACTGGGTCGCGTTGGTGTTTGAGGACGTTGACGGGCGGATGCCCGCTTTGCCCTGGCGCGAGGATGAGTGGCGCCGCGTACACGCGGCCATGGTGGAGTTGGCCGCAATGCTGACACCCAGTCCTTTGCCTGTGACCGGCATCGGCACTCGCATGGGTGACGAGTTCTCCGGGTGGCGGAGGTTGGCGGGCGCGCCCCATCTCGCGACCGATCTTGATCCGTGGGCGCGGGCGAACCTCGACCGCCTGGCCGAGGCTGAGTCCCATTGGGAAGCCGCGGCCGCCGGTAAGGCTTTGGTCCACGGCGATGTGCGCGCCGACAACATCTTGTTGACCGACAAGCGGGTCATGTTTGTCGATTGGCCGCACGCGGCATTGGCTCAGCCGTGGGTCGATCTGCTGCTCATGCTGCCGAGTGTGGTCATGCGGGGCGGCCCACCGGCTGAGGAGGTGTGGCGGACCTCGCCGATCACCATCGGGGCCGACACGGACGCGGTCGACTCGGTGTTGGCGGCGGTCACCGGGTTTTTCGTTTATTCCGCGCTGTTGCCCACGCCGGTGAATCTGCCTCGGTTACGCGGTTTTCAGCGCGCGCAGGGTGCGCACGCCTTGACTTGGTTGCGAAACCGCTTGCGGTGACTTGACCTCTACCTTGCTGGAGATTCTACGGTTGAGGTCAGGGCCGACCGAAGGAGCGAGGACGATGGGGATCAAGCTTAATCACACGATTGTGGCGTCGCGGGACAAAGCGGTTTCAGCACGGTTCGTGGCGGAGGTGTTGGGGTTGCCCGCGCCGACGACGTTCGGTCCGTTCGCGGTGGTTCAGGTGGACAACGAGGTGAGTCTGGACTTTCTGGACGCGCCGGAGCCGATCACGCCGCAGCACTACGCGTTCCTGGTCGATGACGAGGAATTCGACGCGATCTTCGGCAGGATCAGGGCACGGGGAGTGTCGTTCTGGGCCGACCCACATCGCGAGCAGCCCAACGAGATCAATCACCACTTCGGCGGTCGTGGCGTGTATTTCGACGACCCGAATGGGCACTTGCTCGAAGCGATCACAGCGCCCTACACCGAATAGCCGGTACACCCTGCCAAAGCGAGTGTCAGCGCGGGCGGGGTTGGCACTTCGGGCAGGAGAAGGACGAGCGATTCATGAACGGTTCGCGTCGAATCGTTGTACCGCAGCGTAAACACGGCTTGCCTTCTTGCCCGTAGGCGGCCAGCGAACGGTCGAAGTAGCCGGATTGGCCGTTCACGTTGACGTACAACGCATCGAACGACGTGCCGCCCTCGCCGAGGGCCGCGTTCATCACGTCGGTGGCGGCGGTGAGCAGTTCGCGGGCGTTGGCGGCGGTCAGGCGGTCGGTGGGGCGGGCCCAGTGGACGCGGGTGCGCCACAGGGCCTCGTCCGCGTAGATGTTGCCGATGCCGGACACCACGGTCTGATCCAGCAGAGCCCGTTTGACTTCCGTGCGTTTGCCACGGAGCGCGGCCACGGCGGCGCTCAGGTCGAAACGGGGGTCCATCGGGTCGCGCGCGATGTGGGCGACCGGGGCCGGTAGGGACTCTCCGTCGACATCGACCATGTCCTCGACGGACAGGCCGCCGAACGTGCGTTGGTCGATGAACCGCAGTTCCGGCCCGGAGTCGGCGAACACGACTCGCACCCGCAGGTGTTTCTCGTCGGGTGTTCCGACCGGTTGGACGAGCATCTGGCCGCTCATCCCGAGGTGGGCGAGCACCGCCTCGCCGGAACCGAGGTCGACCCACAGGTACTTGCCCCGCCGCCGCGCCGCGTCCATCGAGTGACCGACGAGACGGCCCGCGAAATCGGCGGCGCCGGGTACGTGTCGGCGGATCGCCCTCGGGTGGAAAACCTCGACGCGGGCGATGACGCGACCCGCGACGTGATTTTCCAGGCCGCGGCGAACGACCTCGACCTCGGGTAGTTCCGGCACCGGTCAGTCAGCCGACGGCTCGGCGGGGTCGGCCTTCGCCGTGAGTTCGCGCCAGGCGGCCTCGGCCGCCTTCTGCTCGGCTTCCTTCTTGGTGCTGCCGGCGCCGTCGCCGTAGGCCTGGCCGTTGACCACGACGATCGCGGTGAATTCCTTGCGGTGGTCGGGGCCTTCCTCCCGTACCCGGTACTCGGGCACGCCGAGACCGGCGGAGGCGGTCAGCTCCTGCAGACTCGTCTTCCAGTCCAGACCCGCGCCGCGCCGGGGGGCCTCGACCAGCAGCGGATCGAAGTGCCGGTGCACGACTTCCCGAGCGGTGCCGATGCCGTGTTGAAGGTAGACCGCGCCGATGACCGCTTCCATGCCGTCGGCGAGGATGCTGGCCTTGTCCCGGCCGCCGGTCAGCTCTTCGCCCTTGCCCAGCAGCAGGTGCGCCCCGAGACCGCCGTCGCCGAGCCCTCGGGCGACGCCCGCGAGCGCGTGCATGTTGACCACGCTGGCACGCAGCTTCGCGAGCTGCCCCTCGGGCAGATCCGGGTGCGTGGTGTACAGGTGATCGGTGACGACGAGTCCGAGAACGGCGTCACCGAGGAACTCGAGCCGTTCGTTCGGCGGCAGACCGCCGTTCTCATACGCGTACGAGCGGTGGGTGAGCGCGAGCACGAGCAACTCGGCGTCCAGTTGGACGCCGAGCGCTACGAGTAGAGATTCCCGGTCCGCTGTGGGACCTCGGGACGCCTTGCCCCCCATGGTGGCCTACTTCCGCCGAGGGATCACGCGGGCTGCGTGACCTGACGACCGTCGTACTGGCCACAGGTCGGGCAGGCGATGTGCTGCGGCTTGGGCGCGCGGCACGCCTTGTTCGAGCACGGCACCAGGTGCACCGCAGTGGCCTTCCACTGCGACCGGCGCGAGCGGGTGTTCGAACGCGACATCTTCCGCTTGGGGACAGCCACGACTACTTCTCCTCTGACGAGCGGCTTGACGCAGGACGGTAACGCCAGGAATCACGAATGCTAGGAATCACGATCCTGCTGGAGCCGCTCATTCAGGGCGGCCCATCGAGGATCTATGGTCTCATGCCGATGATTCGGGTCGAGATCGGCCCACTTGCCACCGCAGTCCACGCACAGTCCCCGGCAGTCGGGGGCGCAAAGCGGAACGTGCGGCAGGGCCAGCACCACCGCGTCGCGGACCACCGGTTCGAGATCGAGCAGGTCATCGACCAGCCTGCTGACCTCATCCTCGTCGGTGGTCTCGTCGGTGGTGCTGTCCGGGTAGGCGAACAGCTCGGTGATGTCGACCTCGACCTCATCGGTGATGGGGTCGAGGCAGCGCGAGCACTCACCTTCCAGCGGACCGAACGCGGTGCCTGAGACCAGCACGCCCTCGACAACCGATTCCAGCAACACGTCCAACTCGACCTCGGCGCCCCTGGGGACGGCGATGACGCCGTCGAGCCCCAACGGGTCGTTGGTCGGAGCGGAGCGGCGTACTGGCTGGCTCGACCCCGGTCGCCTGCCGAGTTCCCGGGTGTCGATCACCCAGAGGCTCTTCAGCGCCGGACGGGCCGGGCTCTTGCGGTAGTCGGACATGGTGGAGTCGGTCAGCACCTTCACGGGTCGTGGATTTCCGGCCGTGATTGAGCGCGGCCAGCTATAACAGCGTACGCGAACGCGTGCCGGGCAAGAAATCAGCCGTTGTAGTCGAACGGGACAGCGCCCGCGGGCACGCCACTGAGCGATCCACGCAGGTGGGTTCGTCCCTTGGCGACGGTTCGCAGCGTGTGGCCGAGCAGGTCTTCGAACTCGCCCAGCTTGGTGTCGACGTACTCGTCGCACTCGGCGCGCTGCCTGGCGTTCTCTTCCGACGCGGCGTCGAGGATGCGGCCCGATTCGACGCTGGCGGCCTGTACGACCTCGGTCTGCGAGACCAGCCTGCTCTGCTCGAACCGGCCTTCCTCGATCGCGCGCTCGTAAGCCTCGCGGCCTGCCTGCGCCATCCGGTCGGCCTCGGCCCTGGACCGGCCGAGCAGACCCTCGTATTCGGCCCGGCCCGCCGCCACGATCCGATCGGCCTCGTTCTGCGCCTCGGCGACGAGTCGGTCGGCGTGCGCGGTGGCGTCGGCGATCATCCGCTCGGCCGCGGCGCGGGCGTCGGCGACGGTCTGCTCGGCTTCGAGGTTCACCTTGCTCAGTGTCTGCTCCGCCTGGTGCTCTGCCGAACCGACGATCTCGTCCTTGCGGTCGAGCACGTCCTGGGCGTCGTCGACCTCGCCGGGCAACGCGTCCCGAATCTCGTCGAGCAGTTCGAGGACATCGCCCCGGGGCACGACACACCCCGAGGTCATGGGTACTCCCCTGGCCTCTTCGATGATCGTGACCAGTTCATCGATGGCCTCGAAAACCTTGTACACAGCTCCTCCTCCACGCTCCCGGCCGATTCTGCCTGTTCACCTGGTCGCGGGGGTGGATGTGGGCCGGGCGTGTCCGAAATCAGAACGTGATCAGGCGGAAGCTCGCGTAGTGGTCGGCGGTGTAGAAATACTCGCCGTCGTCGCCGGTGACGATGCGCCGGGCGCCGCGGGTGCTGCTGCCGGGAGTTTTCACCGTGTACTCGTGGTAGTAGCCCAAGGAGCAGGTGGGCAGGACGCGTTCACGGTTCTGGAAGACAATGCCGTCCTGCCGGTACGGGTACGGGCCGCCTTGCTGAATCAGGCGATAGGTGTCGGTGGCCTGTGGCGGGAGACTTGAGAGTGCGACGCGGGTGAAGCCGGAGACGTCGCCGCACGCGGCTTGGGCGACGGTGGCGGACGCGGGAGCAGCGAGGGTCACCGCGCCGAAGAAGGCGAGCACGACAGCCAGCAGGGCATGGATGCTCTTGACTTTGAGGTTGCTCATTGTTCGAAAGTAACTGCACAGCGTCATCTCCGCTGGGACCAACGGGTGAATCTCGTGTGGCACGCTGGCGACCGTGTTGATTTGAGATGCGCGAGCCGACGACGTGGCCGCGATCGTGGCTCTGCTGGCCGATGATCCGCTGGGTGCCGCGCGGGAATCGCCGGGCGATCCTCGGTACCTGGCCGCGTTCGCCGCCATCTCCGCCGACCCGAATCAGGTGCTCGTGGTGGCCGATTTCGACGGCACCGTAGTAGGGACATTGCAGTTGACGTTCACGCCGGGGCTGTCGCGCATCGGGTCCACCCGGGCGACCATCGAAGCGGTGAGAATTCGTTCTGATCATCGGGGAAACGGGTTGGGGCAACGGTTGTTCGAGTGGGCGATCGCGGAGGCGCGCTCTCGCGGCGCGGCGATCGCGCAGTTGACCACTGACGGGTCTCGGGAGGACGCGCGTCGGTTCTATGAGCGGATGGGGTTCATCGCCAGTCATGTGGGGATGAAGTTGGCGCTGTGAGAGTCGTTGACATCGATTCGATCACCCGCGAAGGTCACTGAACCGGTCGAACGAGGTGCCGCGTGGCGGTGACGACCGGCCGATCCCAGGTGTGTCCGCCGCTGGAGGAAACGTGTCTCGACCCGATCCAACGCCGCATTCCCTGGTGACGCTGCTGTGCGCGCCCTCGGTCGCTCTGTCCGATCAGGACGGACAGATCCGCGGCGGTGGCGCGCAAGGGTGGTTCACCGGAGACCGCCGTGCGATCGCGGTGTTCGAGTTGGGTGTGGTGGACGGCTTTGTCGTCCCGGTCGGAAGTACGCACGATGACGCCGCGGCCGCCACGTTTCACGCGGTGATCCGGCAGCCGGGGGCAAACCGGCACGACTCGACGCTACGCCTGCGGCGACACAGGCAGGTGAGTCCAACGACGTTGATCGAGCAGATCGACATCACCAACCACGGCGATGACGTCGGAGATCTCGTCCTGCTGCTCCAGATCGCGAGCGACCTGGCAGGCATCGATTCCGTCAAGGCTGACCGTGCCGTCTCCCTGGTGCGCGCCACTGTCGATCCCGGTGCTGTGCGGTGGCAGGACGGCCGGTCGGCGACGACGCTGCGGACCAGTCCCGAGGGCAGCCCGACCATCGGTGATGACGGCGTCGTGCGGATGAGCTGGCCGATCGCCGTGGGCGTCGGTCAGACCTGGCGCATCACCCTCACCGCGGAGATCGAGGCGAAGACCAGCGCGGAGTTCGAGCCGCTCGCGGCGAGGAACCCACCGACGTGGACCCTGCCCACCGTGGCGGACCGATGGCGGGCCGTGGCCGAAACGAATCTGGCCGACCTGCGTGCCCTGCTGCTCAGCGACCCGGCCGCGCCCGCCGATTGCTATCTGGGCGCCGGGTCCCCGTGGTACCTGACGCTGTTCGGTCGGGATTCGATCTGGGCGGCACGACTGCTGCTGCCGTTGGGAACCGACTTGGCCGAGGGAACGCTGCGCGCTCTCGCACGCAGGCAGGGGACGCGTTACGACCCGGTCACCGAACAACAGCCGGGCAAGATCCCGCACGAGATCCGCAGCACGGCGATCGATACCGGCCAGGTGCGCCTGAGTTCGCTCTACTACGGCACAGTCGACGCGACACCGCTGTGGGTTTGCCTGCTGCACGAGGCATGGCTGGCGGGGATGCCCGAAGACCGGGTTCGTGAGTTGCTGCCGAATCTCGCGGCGGCGATGGGCTGGATCACCGGCCCCGACGGTGATCCGGACGGCGACGGGCTGCTGGAATACCTCGGGTCGACCACCGGTGGTCTGACGAACCAAGGATGGAAGGACTCGCACGACGCGGTGCGCCACGTCGACGGGCGGTATCCCCGCCAACCGCTCGCGTTGTGCGAAGTGCAGGGGTACGCCTACGCTGCGGCTTTGGCGGCCGCTGACCTCGCCCGCGCGTTCGACCAGCCGGGGGCGACGGTGTGGACGCACTGGGCAAGCGGACTCAGGTCCCGGTTTCACGAGTCGTTCTGGATCGACGATCAGCACGGTCGTTTTCCGGCGATCGCGTTGGACGCCGACAAGAGGCCGGTCGGCGGGGCGGCATCCAACATGGCGCACCTGCTGGGCACCGGGATTCTGGATGCCGAGCAGGCGCGGTTTGTTGCCGCGCGGATCGGCCTGCCGGACTTGACGTCCCCGTTCGGCTTGCGGACGTTGAGCAGCGCCAGTCGGATGTACAACCCGTTCAGCTATCACCTGGGCAGCGTCTGGCCGCACGACAGCGCGATCGCCATGATCGGTTCGGCCGCGGAAGGTCAGGACGAACTCGCCAGCCGCCTGGCTGAGGGAATCCTGCGGGCCGCGGGCCGGTTCGGCGGGCACACGCCGGAGTTGTACGCGGTGCTGGACGAGTCGCCGGTTCCGTTGGCCTACCCGGCCGCGTGCTCTCCGCAGGCGTGGTCGGCGGCCGGGGTCGTGCGGGCCGCGTTGCTGCTCGACATCCACTGACGGTTGACAGTTTACAAAACATCTCCCAATAGCGAGAATTGCCAACATCGCGACGGTTGGCCGTGGTGGTCGCAAAGGAGACGATTCGTGTGAGAAGTCATCGCTCGCCCGTTCGTGTGCTCGCCGCCTGGTTATGCGCGGCAGTGGGTGTCGGCCTGCTCGTCGCGCCACCGGTCGCGGCCCAGCCCAATCCCGCTCCACCGGCCGTCGAGGCCGGAGGCGACCACCTGATGCGGGCCTGGATAGCCGGGACCGTCCGCCGGATGTCGCTGGAGGAGAAGGTCGGGCAACTGTTCGTCACGTACGTGTACGGGGCAGGGGCGGACACGGTTGACGCGCGCAACCGACAGCTCTACGGCGTGGACACCCCGGCCGAGGTGGTCAGACGACACCACCTCGGTGGAGTGATCCACTTCGCCTGGACCGACAGCCTGCGCGACCCCGCGCAGATCGCGAACCTGAACAACGGGCTGCAACGCGCGGCACTGTCCTCCGGCGCGGAGGTTCCGCTGCTGGTCTCCACCGACCAGGAACAGGGTGTCGTCACCCGGTTCGGTTCCCCGGCGACCGACTTCCCCGGCAGCATGGCCCTTGGCGCGGGCCGGAGCACCGAGGACGCGCACACCGCGGCGGCGATCACCGGTCGCGAGTTGCGCGCGGTCGGGATCAACCAGAACTTCGCGCCGATCGCCGACGTGAACGTGAACGAGGCGAATCCGGTGATCGGGGTCCGTTCCTTCGGCTCCGATCCGCAGCTGGTCTCCAGCCTGGTCGCGGCGCAGGTGCGCGGCTTCGAGGAGGCCGGACCCTCGTCGCAGGGTGTATCCGCGTCCGCGAAGCACTTCCCCGGCCACGGCGACACCAACGCCGACAGTCACACCAGCCTGCCGGTGATCGGGCACACCAAGGAGCAGTGGGAAACGCTGGACGCGCCGCCGTTCCGCGCGGCGATCGACGCGGGCGTCGACTCGATCATGACCGCGCACATCGTGGTACCCGCGCTCGACAACAGCGGGGAACCCGCCACCCTCTCTCCCAAGATCATGACCGGTCTGCTCCGCGAGGACATGGGATTCGACGGAGTGGTGATCACGGACTCGCTCGCCATGGCGGGCGTGCGTCAACGCCATGACGACGCGGTGATCCCGGTACTGGCACTCAAAGCGGGCGCGGACCTGCTGTTGATGCCGCAACACCTGTCCACGGCGGTGGGCGGTGTGCTGAACGCGGTGCGAACCGGCGAGCTGACCGAGAAGCGCATCGACGAGAGCCTGTACCGAATTCTGCGGATGAAGTGGCAGCGCGCCATCATCACCCGCCCGTTCGTGGACGTCGCCGCACTGCCGAACGTGATCGGCACCCCCGCGCACCGCGAGGCGGCGGCTCGGATCACCGACCGGACGATCACCGCGCTGCGCAACGACTCCGGCCTGCTGCCGTTGGACACGTCGTCGCGCAAGGTGTTGGTGACCGGCTGGGGCGACAGCACCACCAAGGGCCTGGCCGCGGCGATGGGACGGCGAGGCGCGACGGCCAATGCGATACCCACCGGCCTGACCCCCAGCGACGCCGTCATCGAGCGGACCGTCGCGGCGGCACGGGAACACGACCTGGTCGTCGTGCTCACCAACCGCATGTGGAATGTGACGGGTCAACCGCAGCAGCAACGCCTCGTGGCCGCTCTCGCCGCGGCGGGCAAGCCTGTCATCGCCGTGGCGGTGCGCGATCCCTACGACGCGGCCCATGGAGAACAGGTCACGACGTGGCTCGCGACGTACTCCTACGCCACGGTCTCGGTCGAGGCGCTCGCCAGGGTGCTCTACGGCGAGGTCTCGCCCAGTGGGCGGTTGCCGGTCTCCATCTCCGCCCCGACGAACCCCCCAACCGTGCGATACCCGTTCGGACATGGCCTGACCTGGTAGTCGGGCCGGAGTAAAAGGGGAAGGGCCACGCCGCCAAGTCGTTGAGGCGGCGGGCTCGGCCACGGTGGCGCTAAGTCGGCTCGGCGAGGCTTCGACTCCAGCATGGAATCACTCGCTGTCGCCGAGGAGAAAGGCGACATTATGATTCTGATCGGGGCGGTGGGGCACAGTCCCACCGCCCCGATCCTGTCACCGGTGGCGACGGGTCGCGCGCCCGCAGGCCGATGAGGCGATCTGCCACGCCGGTGTCACCATGGCGGGCGCCGACCTGTTCCAGTGAGCCCGTCGCAGGCCGCGTCCAGGTCCGCTCAGCCGCCTTGGTGCGCGGTGATCCGGTGGCCCGGCCCGCCTGTGGCGAAGGCATCCAGGACGTCGATGTGGACCTCCAGAACCGCGCTGTCACGCTGCGTGATCACCTGTTGGTGGCGGAGGTTCACGCTTCTCATCTCTCGCCGCCGACCGGGGATGCCCTCAATCATCAGAGGAGACCGGAAGTACCGCGACGGGATCCGACCGGCCCGGATGTGAGAGGAGTTGTGGCATGCGCCCCACATCCCGCGATCGTGACGTTCCAGACGATGACGACCGAATGTCGAACCCACCCGATCGCCGTTCCTGAGATCGACACAGAAGGGCAACGCGGTGTTCACATTCCGTCGATTGACGATCGAAGATCTCCCGCTGATCCTCGACATGCAGCAAGAAATATACGAATCACTCCACCCGGACATCTTCCAGCGCAGTACAGCCGAGTTCATATCCTATTGCCTGGGCGATGGCGGCCACGTGCACAGCGCGTACCACGACGACACCATCGTCGGTTATCGAATTGTATACATTCCACGTGAGCGCGAGTTCAATCTGTCGAAAGACATTCCACTCGCTCGACAGGAGCAAGTCAGGGTCGCCCACTTCGACACGGTGGCCGTACTGCCCCGATGGCGTGGATTCAGCCTGTCCCGAGCACTGAACGAACAGGCCCTCTCCGCTCTTCGGGAAACAGACATCCGGCATCTCTTCGCGACGAGCTCGCCGCGAAACCCCTACGGCTTGCGGCAGTTGATGGCCGTCGGATTTCGTTCTGTTCGCCTGGGCGTCAAGTTCGGCGGGAAGATGAGAGTGCTGTCCTACCGGCCGTTCCCCGAAGACATGGCTCCAGCGGCCGCCGATCTCGGGGAACGATCGATCCCGCTCACCGCGACCACGAATCTGGATGTCGCTTTCCGTACGGGCTGGGTCGGCGTCGGTGTCGAGACCAGCGGCACGGATTCACTCATGCGGTTGCGATATCAGCCCGCTCCATTCGACTGCTGACGTCCACCACCTCGGCCGGAAAGGAAGCCCCTCCATGAGAACGATAGTGACGATCCCCAATGTGAACGTCATCGCTTCCGACTTTCTTCGAGCTGGAAACGTCGTGTACGCACCAGTTCTCGACAGCGCGACAACCGAGCAGGTACTCGACACTCTCATCGACGAGAACGCGACCGCCTTGGTCATGTCCAGGCGGCCTGAGGGCGCTCTGTTGGAGCGGTGGTCCCACCACGTCGCGGGCCCCAAGTTCCTCGCCCACGTCTCCGGAAATCGATCTCACCGAAGACGGCCCGACACGACGGAATTTCGGCTGGCGGGTACGGACCTGACGTCAATCGGCATCGCACTTCGAGAGTGTGAACGCTGGTTCACCGAGCGCGCGTTCACACCCAATTCTCGAATCCCGCCGGACCGCGAACCGCGCGATGCCGTACTGATCGGCGCTGGAATCGTCAATCTCATCACCGCCGTGTGCTTGGACGACCACGGATACACCCTGACGATCGTCGACCGATCCCCCGCACCCGGCGACGACGACTGGCGCCGGTACGGCTGCACCCACGCGGGCGACGACGCACGCATGTTCACCTTCACCGAGATGGACAACTACAACGACAAAGATTTCCTTCACGAGAACCGTCATCGTTTCGACACGACGATAGACCGACGAGGCTGGCGCGTGTTCGACGCCCACGCGGCTCCGCCCGAAGAGAAGGAATGGATCGCCGAGTACCAACGTGTCCCGTCCTGGCTGGCCCGCACATACAACGAGGACATTTTCGCGTTCAACGCCGAAGCCTACGACGGCTGGAAGTACCTACGCGCTCGACACCCGCGATTCTTCGCGGACGTGAACCTGGTCGACGATATCCTGCGCGTGTACAGCGATCCCGCGCACCACCAAGCCTCAGCGGCCCTGCATCGAAATATCGGAGCGCTCACGGAAGAACTGACCGCCGCGGATCTCGCACACAGGTTCCCCTCGTTGGCGCGTTCCGTCGACAACGGGACGCTCTGCGGCGGCCTCATAGTCCACGGATTCACCCTCAACATCCACAAGCTGTGCCACAACATCATGGAACATCTCACCGCTCGCGGTGTCACCTTCCATTGGAACGCGCCGGTTCACCGTGTTCACCGCGATGAAGACGGAAGAATCTTTGGATTCGCTTGTCGTATTCCGTTTCCCGAGACCGCGCACGTGATCGCCTCACCTGGCGCCTACGGTGAAGAACTACTCGAAGGTTCAGCGTGCGAAGGAAAGATTCACGGGGTCCTCGGCGGTTGGGTTCGAGTGAACAATGACGACCTGGACCTCGGCACCTCGCTCAAGGTGGCACGCAAAGGTCATACGACCGAGGACGCCAACGTCACCGTCGCCACCGACTCGGACGGCCAGAAGGTCCTGATCGTCGGATCGGGATACGGTTACCTCGGATCGCTCACCGGCGCACACCACGATCAGCACCTCGCGACCCTGAGAAACGGAATCATCGACACCGTCGAGCGCCTTTTCCCGGGCAGAGCGACACTTCGGGCCTCCTCGGACAACACCGAGAATTATGGCTTCAAGGTCTGCGTCCGCCCATGGACCGCGACATCACTCGGCATCTATCACACGGAACCGATCCACCAGGGGCGCGTTCTCATTATCAACGGCGGACACAACACAGGCGGTTTCGCTCAAGCCCCGGCGGTCGCCAACGCCGTGATCGCGTCACTTTCCGGAACAGATCATCCGATGCACCGCCAGTATCACCCGGCGCGCTTCACAGACTTCGTCGAAGACAACCGACTGACCGTACCCATCGCAACGGCACAAAGGGGTTTCGTCCAGAGTGCACCGTGATCAGCTCGGCTTCGGCGCGATCTGATCGGGGCCTAGTTCTCCTGCGCCGCGTTCTCGGCCAGACGTTGAAGTAGACGCTTGTGGACTGCCCTCGGGAGCAGGTGAGTCACATCGCCGCCGTAGGTGGCCACTTCCTTGACCAGGGAGCTCGACAGGAAGCTGTTGACCGGCTTGGTCGGCATGAACACCGTCTCGATGCCGGTGAGGCCCTGGTTCATCTGGGCCATTTGGAGCTCGTAGTCGAAGTCGCTGATGGCGCGCAGGCCCTTGACGATCGCCTGGACGTCGTGTTGGGCGCAGTAGTCCACCAGGAGGCCGTGCCAGGAGTCGACGCGGACGTTCGGCAGGTGCTCGATGGTCTCGGTGAGCAGGTTCATCCGCTCGTCGACGGTGAACAGGCCACGCTTGGCGGGGTTGATCATCACCGCGATGACGACCTCGTCGAACAGACCCGCGACACGCTCGATGATGTCGAGGTGCCCGTTGGTCGGCGGGTCGTATGAGCCGGGACACACAGCGCGCGTCATGGCTGCGGACCGTAGCAGCCGGACGGGGTGATCATGGCTGGGTCGTGGCGGCACTCACGTGTGTCGCCCAGTGCAGCTCGGTGTCGCCGTAGCGGCGGGTGCGCGACGCTTCGAGCGTGGCGGGCCAGAGCGGGTCGCCGGAGCGCTTGGCCCGTTCCACGACGATCGTGGCGCCAGGCGCGGTCCAGCCGTTGTCGACGAGGGCTGTGAGCACCTCGGCCAGGTCGGCGTCGGACAGCGCGTACGGCGGGTCTGCGAGGACGAGGTCGTAGGGGGTCGCGCATGCCGTGGCGAGGACCTGGGCGACACGGCCGGGGCGGATGTCGACACCGGGGAGGCCGACCGTGGTCGCGTTCTGGCGCAACACCTCGACGGCGGCGCGATCGGACTCGACCAGGGTGGCCAGCGCGGCACCGCGGGAAAGCGCTTCGAAGCCGAGTGCGCCCGAACCCGCGTACAGGTCGATGACGCGGGCGCCGTCGAGGTCCACCGCGGCCTCCAGCGCGCTGAACAGCGCCTCGCGCACCCGGTCCGATGTGGGACGGGTGCCCTTGGGCGGTACCGCGAGCCTGCGCCCGCCCGCCACGCCCGCCACGATCCTGGTCACCGATCCATGGTGCCCGACGACCGTCCGGGAGGCACCCGGTGGGGTGAGGCGGAGCACATCGACCACGCGGCTGATTCGTGCCGGAGGGAAAGCGCGTAATCTCGCTCAGCCCGTCCGAGAACTACCGTGGGAGCGCTGCGTGTCGGATACCTCTGCGAAGGAGGCTGAGATCGCGGTCGAACAGCAGCACGTCGACGTGGTCTACACCCGCGTCGCCGAGATGCGTGGTGAGGCCGAGGCGATGCGGACCCGGGGGGACGAGATCGCCCACGGGGCCCGCGACGAGGCCGTCTTCGAACAGGCCGCGATGCTGTTCGAACGGGACGTGATGGTTCGTCACGCCAACCAGATTCTGCGCAGTCTCGACGCCGAGCACGAAGGGCTGGTGTTCGGCCGACTCGACGGCACCGACGGCGAGACGATGTATGTCGGCAGACTCGGCGTGCGCGACCCCGACTTCGACAACCTCGTCACCGACTGGCGCGCGCCCGCCGCCGCGCCGTTCTACCAAGCCACCGCCGAACAGCCGATGGACATCATCCGGCGCAGGGTGATCCGCTCGACCGGTCAGGCGGTCGTCGACATCGACGACGACCTGCTGATGCCTGACGCGCCGCTCGACGCGCTGCGGGTCGTCGGTGAGGGCGCGCTGATGGCGAGCCTGACCCGGGCACGCGGCGAGAACATGCGCGACATCGTCGCCACCATCCAGAAGGAGCAGGACGAGGCGATCCGCGCGCCGTGGCGCGGGGTCACCGAGATCACCGGCGGGCCGGGTACCGGCAAGACCGCGGTCGCTCTGCATCGCGTCGCCTACCTGCTCTACCGCGACCGGCGGCGGATGGGTGGCTCCGGCGTGTTGGTGATCGGGCCCTCGCCCGCGTTCACCTCCTACATCTCCCGTGTCCTGCCGTCGATGGGCGAGGACAATGTGGAACTGCGGTCGCTCTCGGACGTGCTGGACGGGTACAAGGCGACACACGTCGATCCCGCGCCGGTCAGCGCGATCAAGGGGTCGCTGCGAATCCGGGGGGTGCTGAAGAAGGCGATCCGGGATGCCCCCGCCGACGCCCCGAACGAGTTGCGCATCACCTACCGGGGCGAGGTGCTCAAGCTTGAGGGCCGCGAGCTGGCGAACGTACGCCGGGCTGTCCACAATGGACGACGTCCGCCGAACCAGTCCCGCGTCGACGCGGCGGAAGCCCTGCTGGAAGCGTTGTGGCGCAAGGCGGACTCCTATGAGGACTTCTCGGTCAACAAGGCCGACCTGATCACCGAACTCGGCGAGCGCATCGAGTTCCACCGGTTCGTCGTCGTGTGGTGGCAACTGGTCACCCCGGCCGAGGTGCTGTACTCGCTCTCCGACCGCCGCAGGCTCGCCCGCGCGGCCGGGCGCGTGCTGTCCCGGTCCGAAGTGGACATGGTGGCGGATTCCTGGGCCGACCCGGCGGCCGGGCCGTCGGTCGCCGACGTCGCCCTGCTCGACGAGCTGCGCATGCTGCTGGGCAAACCACCGAAACGCCGCAAGCGCCGGGACAGCCCCGATGGTGAACTGCGCACCTGGGCGGAGCGGCAAAGCAGGTCGGGCTATCACCGCCCGGACGATTACGACGAGTACTCCCACGTCGTCGTCGACGAGGCCCAGGACCTCTCGCCCATGCAGTGGCGGATGGTCGGCAGGCGCGGAAAGTACGCGAGCTGGACCGTGGTCGGCGACCCGGTGCAGAGCTCGTGGCCCGACCCGCGCGAGGCGGCCCAGGCACGCGAAGCCGCGTTCGGTGGGCCCCGCACCCAGCACCGCCACTTCGCACTGCGCACGAACTACCGCAACTCGGCCGAGATATTCGACCTCGCGGGCAAGGTGGTGGTGAACGTCGCCACCCCCGACCAGTTGCCGAACGCGGTGCGCAGCACGGGCATCGAGCCGACCATCAGTGTGTGCGCGTTCGACGAGCTGACCGATCGCGCCATCGACGCGGCGAAGGAACTGCTCGGGCACGTGGACGGCACGGTCGGCGTGATCACCGCGACCAGCCGCGTCGAGGTCACCCGCTCCGCCATCGCCACCCTGGACGACACCCGCTTGCGCGTCGTGGACGGCCTGGAGTCCAAGGGCCTGGAGTACGACGCGGTTGTGCTGGTGGAGCCGGACGAGATGGTGACGGAGTCGACCACCGGCCCGCGCACGCTCTACGTGGCCCTGACCCGCGCGACCCAGCGCCTCACCGTCCTCACGACCAACGCGAGGTGGCCCGCGCAGGGCTGAACTCAACTGGAACAGCCCGGCGTGATCTACGTACTTGGTCGAGCACGCCGGGCTCCGAGCGGTGATCGCGTTGCGGCAGGCCGCTCTCCGATTACGGGTATGGATGCGGGTGGAGGTTCGAGTAGCCGCCGTATGCCTGGTAGCGCCGGTGCCGCGTGGTGGGGGCGCCGGGCAGCGACAGCGGCAGGACATCGGGTGACCACACGCGCAGGACGTGGAAGCCCAGCAGTCGGATGTCCGGTGTCGTCAGGTCGCCGTAGAGAAGCTGCTTGCCGGTGGCCCGGAAGGCGTCCACGTAGTGACGGACGGTGGTGCGGAGGTCGTCCGTGCCGTCCGGTGGCAGGTGGGAGGCCGGGAGGGCGTCACAGCGGGCGAACCGGTCCTCCACCACGTGGGCGTGCTCGGCCTTGGCGTAGTGGCTGACGTTGGCTTCCAGGTCGAGGAACAGTTCGTCGCCCGGTTCGGGGTCGTGGTCGGGCACCGAACTGAGCGAGGTGCCTTCCAGCAGCGCCTTGTACATCGCCGTGGTGAGGCTGGTGTCCGCGCCGAGGCCCAACGAGACGGTCGGCCCGCCCAGGCCGCCCGACCGCATCAGGCACGCGACGCTGAAGCCGGGAAGGTCGGGGCTGGGCAGCAGGTGGAACTCCGGGCGCGGCGCGCGGGGGTCCCAGTACCGCGAGATGAGGCGTTGCAGGAGTTCGGTGCGGCCGTCGAGGACGATGCGCGTGCTGGGAGCCGCCGTGTACCAGTGACCCATGGTGGAGTCGATCTGGATCAGTTCCTGGATCGCGCTCAACAGTGCCCTGGCCGGGTCGGTGTGCGCGGCGCTGCCCGTGGTGACGGCGGCCTGCGACCACGGTTCGCCCTCGTCCACCCGCGGCCGGTAGCCGACCAGGGTCATCTGTGCGGGGACCAGCGTGTCCGGGCCGCCGGTCAGCGACGCCATGGACCACCAGCCGAGCGGGGCGCCGGGGTCGGGGCGGTCGAACGGGAAACCGGCCGCCGTGAACTGTTCCTCGGCGAAGTACCGCATGTCCTCGTGCGGCAGGGCGGGCGCGGACAGGTCGGCGCGGGACGCGAAGAGGAACTGGTGGTGCGCGGCGAAGGCGTACTGGGCGTACCGCTCCACGGCCTCGGCGAGGCTGCGGATCGAGGCGTCGGCCACGGTCAGGCTCGCCGCGCCGATGTGGTGGCTTCCCGGTTTCGCGGGCAGCGAGCCGACCAGATGATGCACGCCGGTCAGCTCGCACGTCGTGGTCACCACGCGCGTGCCGCGCCTGCCTCGGGTGTTGAAGCCGAGGTTGGGCACGAGACCGGTCATCGGGCTGACGATCCGCCGGGCCAGCGCGTCCACGGCCGCCCGAGATCTGGCCACGCGGTACTCCGGTCGCAGCTCAGTCTCGGCCATCGACCCACGCCCTGACATCGAACTGGAGACTGAAGTCGTCGCGTTGGCTGACGGTGCCGCACGCCGCACAACCCGGCACCGGCAGTACCTCGTTGACGGTGGTCTCCCACGTCGGCAGGTACAGGGCGAGCACCTTGCCCGCGGTGAACGCGGAGCGGGTGTGCGCGTAGTTGACCACGTCCATCGCCAGGTAAGAGGTGAGCAGCCCGGTCAGTGCCGGGAACAGCGGCATCCGGCTGCCCGAGATCGCCGCGGCCGCGAGTGCCTTCTTGTACCTCAGGTAGCCGTCCGCGTTGGTCAGGTTCATCAGCACGCGGGTCTCGAAGCACGCGTAGCACGCCGTCCGCCCTGGCAGGAACGTCGGACCGACGTGCAGGAACGGGCCGTCGACCGCGCCGTGCACCCACGGCATGTCCAGGTGCAAGCTCATCCGATTGAGTACCGCGCACCGCACCGGGTCGATCCGCGACCCCACCCAGACCAACAGGGAATCCCGCCAGTGCTCCAACGGGGCCAGTCGCTCGGACAACCGCAACGGGTGCTCGGTCCAAGAGGTGTCCGGGTCGTCCAGCAGCCGTTGCGCGGTCTCGTCGGTGGCGTCGAGGACCGCGAGTTTCGGGTCGCCCGCGGACAGTTGCTGCGCCAGCGGGCCGACCAGATCCGGGTCGCCAAGCAGTCGCACGGGGGGCAGGGTGGTGGGCGGCCCAGAGCGCAGTAGACGCGCGTGCTCGTCCAGGTAGTGATCCAACGCTGACTGCGGGGTGTCCTCGACAGCGCCCAGTTCGCGCAGATGCTCGACCAGTCCGGCGATCTCCTCCGGAGTGGAGCCGCCGTCGGAGGCCAGATCCGCCAGGGAGTTCGTACCGTCCAGTCGGGTGATCAGGTCCAGCAGGCGCCCCGTGTTGCCGGAGTCGCTGACCGTGTGGGAGGTCGTGTTCCACACGCCCGCGCGCAGTTCCACCTCGTCGGGGCTGTGCGCCACGATGGAGAACGTCCGTTTGATCCGGGGTGCGACCAGGTTGTCCATCTCGCTCCTCAGCGTGGGGGGGTGGCCGACGAGCACCGTGTGCAGCAGCACGTGCCGCAGGCCGTCGAGTGCCAGGTGCCGGTTGGCGGGAAGGTCGTAGAAGCTGGACCAGTCGCTGCTGGCCAGGCCGAGCGCGGTGGCCGCGAGGTGCAGGTGTTGGGACATGGCGCCGACCTCGTGCAACACCATCCGCAACCCCCTGGGCCCGTACTTGCGCATCGAGCGCCAGGGCCGGGCCACCAGGGCGCCGATCGCACTCGCCCGAGCAGCGGGCGAGGCCACCCCGTCCACGTTCACCAAGCCGTCGGCGACGAAACCCGCGAGCGCTTCCTCGTCCCCACACCGCTCGAACACGTCCAGCCGCGGTGCGTACCGGTAGATGCCGCGTGGCAGGCCTGCGACGTCCAGCGCCAGCACCCACAACTCCACCGGGTACAGCCCGCCGCCGCTCGGCACGGCGCGGGCACGCATCCCGTCGTCGTCGGCCTCGCGGGTGAGTCCGGCTGCGGCACGAACCAGGGTCGCCACCTCGGCGAAGCCGAGCGGCTCGCCGCTGAATTCCCGGACGCTGCGCCGTCGAGCAATCACTTCACCCAATGGGGCGTCGAGACTCACGGAATCGGGCAGTTCCACCCGGTCGACGGCGGTCACCGATTCGATGTCCGTCGCCCCGACCATCGGAACAAAGGACGGAGACAGGTAATCGCCGATCGAACGCGGTGTTTCCCGGTCGTGCGGGTTGAGCCGGGTCGAGATCAGAAACTCCTCGGCCGCCACTGGCGGTTGACCGAAGTCGAGGTGGCCGTGCCGATCCGAGTGCGAGCGAAACGCCGTGGAAGTGAACCAAGGAGTGACCGCACGGTAAGTGTTCAACCGCGTGGCAATGGCCACGACAGTGTCGTCGGGACGGGTCGCGTCGCCCACGGGCGGCTCCATTCGGTGTAGTGGACGGGGATGCGCTGTCCGGGCCCGAACCGTGCGAGCCCGGACAGCGCCATCCGTGGTTACGACTTTCGTCGCACGTCACAGGCCGTCGAGCAGGAGCAGTAGCCCATCTTCACCACGGGGTCCACCGAGTTGGTGCTGTGCTGCACGCTCAGGTTCTCGGTGGTCGACTCGACTTTGATCGACATGCTGGTCACCTTTCTCTCGGATTGCATTGTTTCCGTTCGACATGAACGGCGAGTCGAACGTACAACGCCATTTCCGGGCCAGCAAGAAGGGGCCGGCTTACCACTCCGACGAATGAAAATCGGGCCTCCGCGCGTAGCTGTCCGACGACACCGGAGAAAGTCGAGTACGGTTGCCGCGAACGATCAGAAGATCGTCACTGGAGTGTTTTTGCCTTCCTTCCCGGTAATATGCACAGCCCGCAATACGTGCGTCCAGGAAGGAATGCGGAAAGGCGGAGGCCATGTCGTCGGCACAGACGTCCACAGCCGGTGTCGAGCGGTTCGACCTGCCGGACGGTGGTACCGGTTGGCGGGTGGGTGACCACCACCTCGTCCGCGCGGTACTGGCCGACCCGAGGTTCAGCACGGCCACGGCGGCCCACCCCGACCATGTCGGGTCGCGGACCGTGCCACTCGACCCCGACCTCATCCTCATGATGGATCCACCCCGGCATGCCCGGGTGCGCAGGCCCACCGTCCGGCGGTTCACCCAGGCGCACACGGACAGGGTGCGCGTCGTCGTCGAACGCGTGGCCGACGAACTGCTGGACGGATGCACCGACCAGCCGGTCGAGCTGGTGGAACGGTTCGCCGCGCCGCTGACCTCGGCCGGAATCTGCGCGGCATTGGACCTGCCGCCGGTCGATCATGTGAAGCTGCGGGCGCTGGCCCGGCCGCTGCTGGCATCGAGCGCGGAGCAGGCTGCGGGCGGCAGTAGGGCGGCCGAGGAACTGTCGGAGCTGCTGACCGACCTGATCGACCGCCCGGACGTACTGGACGGTGGCGGAGTCGCGGCCTCGCTCCTGGCCGAACTCGACCAGGCCGACGCTGGTCGGCTGATCGCCTTTCTCCTGATCTCCGGCCATGTGTCGACATCGGTTCAGCTCGTCAACGGTGTGCTGGAACTGCTCACTCATCCGGAACAGTGGCGGCGGCTGGTGGCAGAGCCCACCCTGGTGGACCGAGCCGTGGAAGAGGCGTTGCGCTTCAGCCCACCGGAGTCCGGTGGGCTGGCGCCCCGGCGAGCCGTCGAGGACGTCGAACTGGCCGGGATCGTGATCCGCGCCGGGGACGTGGTGGTGCCGTGCACTCGACAGGCCAACCTCGACCCGGCCGTGTTCCCCAACCCCGACCACTTCGACGTGACGCGCGAAGAATGCCCACACCTCTCGTTCGGTCCGGGGCGACACCACTGCGTCGGCGCGCACCTGGCCAGGATGGAACTGCGGGTGGCTTTCGCCGCACTGGTCCGCCGCTGTCCCGATCTCCGATTGGCCGTACCGCCCGAGGAACTGCGCCGTAGACCGGGTCTCCAGTTCCGCGAACTGATCGAACTACCGGTCCGCTGGTGATCGGAAAACATCACCTGAAGGGCTGATGCTCGACCTGCGCCAGTGCGGCCCGACTCGGTGAACCTGGTGGAACCGTGCCGGGGTTGGCCGCGAGCGAAGTCGGCCGCTGACCGAACGTTCGGTCACCCGGCGGGAGTCCGAAGTGGAGCCTGATGTTCAGCGTGCCCCAGGTGCGCGCCGCATGCACCAGATCAACGGTCCGCCGTCAGGTAACCGCACCTCTGCCGTCACCTCGAAGCCAAGCGCGCGATATAGCCGCACGTTCCGGTCCTCCGAGGTCTCCAGGTGCGCGAACACCCCGGCCGCGTCAGCGGCATCGAGGCCGGGCCGGATCACCGCACTGCCGAGACCCTGGCCCTGCCGGTCCGGTCGGACGCCTACGACGCCGAGGAACCATGCCGGTTCGGTGGGCCGGTGCGGCCTCAGCGCTCGCTCGGTTCGAGCGGATGCTCGGGCCCGGTCGCCTGCCAGCTCCACGGCCTGCTCGGCGATCGACCGGAACGCCGCCTCGCCATCGGTGTCCGGAGTGGTCCATACAGCGACGGCACGGCGGTCGTCGGTGACCCAGACCGCGCCATGATCCATCCCAACGCCAACCAGGAACAACCGTTGCAGCCCACGCACCCGACGCTCATAGTCGTCCGCGGCCACAAGATGCCGCACCAACGAGGACCCCTCGAACGCGGTGGCCAACGTGTCCACGGCCGCCTCGATGTCTTCACTGGTCGCACCCCGGACCTCAGCCATGAACTCCGACGATACGCAGCTGAAGGCGTCAGCTCGGGGCGAGGTTTGCCGGTGACACCTCCGCCGTAGTACGCCACCAGCGGCGCGATGCCAATGCGGCCAGCGCGGCGCCGATGGCATTGACCAGTACGTCGTCTACGGACGAGACCCGGTCGAGTCGCAGGACGTACTGCGCGGTTTCGATCAAGACCGAGCAGCCCGCCCCGAGCGCCAGGATGCGCGGCACGGACGCCAACACCGCGAACCGCATCGGGGCGAAGAATCCGAGCGTCGCGAAGACCAGCAGGTTGCCAACGATCCCGATCGGCCCCATCGTGAGCAGGTCCTGCAGCGGTACCAGGCTTACCCGGCCGGGGACGATGCCTGCCCCCGAGCCCGGCGTCATGGTCATCCAT
>JALZNB010000106.1 GCA_030857905.1 Actinomycetota bacterium | reverse complement strand
CAGTAGTCGTGCCCAGGTTTCGTCGGCCGCGTCGAGGTCGCCGCGCTGGGCGTGCACCCTGGCCAACAGGTCGAGGCGGGCCGGGTCGTCCTGGTCGAGTTGGGCGAGGACTCGGAGGGCGGCGAGGTAGTCGCCCGCGCGGGCAGCGTCCGCCGCCTCGGCCAAGCCCAGTTCGGCTGCCAACGCGGTCATCCGCGCCTCCCCGGGCCCGCCTGGCGCTGGATGCCGCCGGTCGGGTCCGGAAGCGAACTGGGCAGCAGCATGCGCAGCCGCTGGTTCACCCCGGGCAGCGACGCGTAGTCGCTGCGCGCGATCGCCAGTTCACCCTCGTCGATCAGCGATTTCGCCCGACCGGGCGAGGTCAGCTCGTGCTGGTGTTCGCGGAAGTAGTAGAAGATCGTCACGTCCCAGCTTCCATCGCGTTTGAGCAGCACCATCTGCATGTCCGCCGCGTGCAGCAACAGGTCCTCGATGGCGGCGGTGTCCTCGCTGCGCCTGGCAAGTTCGGCCTTGCGCTCCATCTCGGCGAACTCCGCACGGTTGTCGGCGTCGCCGAGTCGGCCGACCAGTTCCCGGCACGAGTCCAGGGCGGTGGTCAATTCCGCGAGCAACGCCGGCAACCGCACATCGCTCTCGACGGTGTCCAGTTCGGCCTGGATCGTGCGGAGACGCTCGTCGGCGGCGGAGGCGACACCGTTGTCGCCGCCCGCCGCGCGCACCTCGTCGTGGGCGAGCATCAGGAGCCGTTCCTCCTCCATCCTGGCGAAACGGGCGCGGGCCTGACTCGACCCGGACCGGTCGGCCGACTCGCGCAGCCGCTCCCAGCGCCGCTCCACGTCCGCCAGCTCACGCCGCAACTCCCGGGAGTCCGGCGCGGAGACCTTCGACAGGTCGATCTCGGCCTCGAACTGCTCCTCGACCAGCGGGACGTCCGCGACCACGGTGAGCAGTCGGGACTCGTCGATCTCGATGGTGACCTCGACGTCGCTGCCCTTGGGCAGGTCGATGCTGACGTCCTTCGGCCGGATCTCGATCACGCCGACGAGCAGGTTGCGGTCGGCGCGCTCCCGTTCGCCTTCCATGATCGGGATGCGGATCACCGCGTCGGCGTCGCTGCGCAAGAGCGCGACGGTGGTGTGGAAGGTGTCGCGGGAGACCGCGGGGAGCCGTGCGCCCTTGGCCAGCATCGGCGCGAACGTCTTGTCCGCCTGCGCGATGCCGATCGGGTTGGTCAACACCGCGCCGCCCGGCTCGTTGAGCCAGTGCTTCACGGTCAGGGTGTTCGGCACGACCTTCTCCTGCCCACCCTGGGGATTGAGCAACGTCACGGTGAACGTGGACGCCGTCAACTCGTCCACCTGGACCTCGGCGACGAAGGCGCCCCCGCTGTCGAGGGTGATCTGCGGCGTGGTGAACGGCGGTTTGCCCTTCGGGTTGCCGATGACGACCTTGTACCGGGTCCAGTCCTGGTCGACCGCGCTGTGGAACCGGCCCGCCACCGGCACGTCCACGAGGCTGGTGGTGCGGGGATAGGTCAACTCCGCGGTGAACTCGCCCGCGAGCGGTGCCGCGAGCGGCTGATCGAGCGCGACCGTGCTGGCGAAGACCGCCGCACCCCTCGCGACCACCGTCGTCGGGTCCTGGGTGTGGTCGAGGGTGATGCCCAGGCCGAGGTCCGGGTCGCCGAGGCGCTCCCGCAACCCGGGGGCCAGGGTGGCGCCGCCGACGAGCAGCAGCCGGTCGATGTTGTCCGGTTCCAGGTTCGCCTTGGTCAGCGCGTCGCGGCACAGGTTGATCGCCCTGATGTAGAAGGGCTCGGCGAGCTGGTCGACCTCGCCTCGGCGCAGGGTGTGCGAGAACGACTCGATCCGGCCGGAGCCGACGACGAGATCGACGTCGACGTCGGTCGACTCGCTGCGAGACAGCGCGATCTTGGCGTTCTCCGCGGCCTTCTTCAGTCGCGCGAACGCACCTGCCCACCTGCGGTTGTCGCGGGTGAAGTGGTCGAAACCGAACTCGCGGGCCACGACCGGGGCGAGCAGGTGTTCCACTATCGCCCAGTCGATGAGCTTGCCACCCATGTGCGGGTCGCCGACGTGGTCGAGTACCCGCAACTCGCCCTCGTAGGTGCTGACCACCGCGGCGTCGAAGGTGCCCCCACCGAAGTCGAACACCATCCAGTAGGCGTCGCTGCTCTCGTTCTGGAACCCGTAGGCGAACGCGGCCGCCGTCGGTTCCTGCACCAGCGGGCAGTGCGCGAAACCCGCCAGGGTCGCCGCCTCGCTGGTGGCGTTGTTCTGGTGCAGCCGGAACGCGGCGGGCACGGTGATCACCGCGGCCTGCGGAGCGTCGCCGAACTGGTGCTGGGCATCGGCGCGCAGCGATTTGAGCACTTCGGCGGAGAGCTGCTGCGGGGTCAGGGTGGTGTCACCCTTGGGGAAGTGGCGGACCGCGCCGTCGAGACCCATCTCCAGCTTGAACTCGGTGTGCACGTTCTCGTGGTCGGGGTGATCCCTGGCCGCCCGGCCGACCCGCACCGCGCCCGGCTTCGGGATCCAGACGGCCGATGGGGTGTAGTCCCACCCGTCGTTGTTCTTCACGACCGAGACCTCGCCGTCGGCGAACACCGCGATGGCGCTGTTCGTCGTGCCCAGGTCGATGCCGAAATCGATGGTGTCACGCACGGTGGTCCTCCGGTGTGGTCGTGTCCTGCGTGCTGGGGGAGCCGACGATGACCTGCCCCATCTGGATGCGCCGGTCGGCGAGGTAGACCGAGGGTCGTACGGTGTCCAACACGATCTCCGAGGTCAGCGTCGGATCCTCCTGGAAGGCCAGTGCCTCCAGGGAAAGACCCGGATTGAACGCGATGCCGTCGTGGTCCTGGATCACCACACCGGCGGAGTCGAAGGCCTGCCTGCTCGCCACGAGGTAGCGGTCGACCTGTTTGTTGGCCTTGGCGTTCGCCGCGCCGGAGCGGGCCAACTTCTTGCGGGCCCGCCACAGGTTCGTCGCCGCGTCGGCCAGCGCCTTCTCGTCGAGGCCGTGCTCGCCCGCGTCGGCCTTCGGGACGTCCTGCGGGGCCGAGGGCAGGCTGCCGAGCAGTTCGGTGAGCCTGGCCCGTTCCCGGGCGTCCCACATCGGCTCGGCGATGCGGAACTGCGGGTGGTGGCGCCATTGGCGCAGCGCCGTCCACCACCGCGTCATCCTGATCGGTGTTCGCGTCATCATGCGTCCAAGTGTTCGGCGATCCAGGTGCCCACACGGCGGGTCACCGGTTTGGTCAAGGCGAAGAAACCCAACACGATCATGATGTTCCAGAAGCCGAAAACGATCATGTCGAACACCACCCCGCCCATGGCGACGAGCAACAGGACCATCGCGGCGCCGGGGGAGGCCTGCATCGGACCCGCGATGAACGAGTGCCGGTTGGTGATGATGTGCGGCAGGAACGCCCCGGCCGCCGTGGCCAGCCCGACGGAGAACGTGGTGAGGCCGCTGAAGCTGAAGCCCACCCACGCCATGACGGCGATGTAGGCGAACAGGACGACCGCGCTGCTCATGGGACCGGCGACCCGGGAGCCGTCGGTTCGCGAGCCCGCCACGACGACCGCGCGCAGGCTGGTGATCAGTTCGTCGACCTTCGCGCGTTCGGCCGGGTCGTGCGACGACCGCCGGATGGCGATCAGCACCTGGAGCGTTTCGGTGTACCTGTTCTGGCCGAGCAGCGTGTTGACCTGGTCCCACCGCCTCCCGTCGCCGCCCACGTAGGTCCCGGCCGAGAACGGATTGGCCGCGGCGGTGGCGGATGTGTGGTGTACCTCGATGTTGCCCTGGATGGTGGTTCGGGTGTCCTTGTCGATGATCAGGGTGATGGCGTGCGCCAACAACGAGTCGATCAACTCGCGTTCGCCACCCCGGTCCATCAGGGCGGTGGCGCAGTTGTTGAGGACGACCGCCGCCCGGTTGCGCAGGTTCGCGCTCTTGCGGAACGTCTCGTGCGGCACGAACAGTTCGAGTCTTTCCATGGCAGGCACCAACTCGGCCCGCGCTCGCCGCGCGATCAACGCCGCCCGACCCGCGTCGAGTTCCTTGTCGAACTTGTCGACCAGCTCGGTGGTCTCCTCGTAGACCGGCGCCGATGCTGCCTCACGTGCGGAGTCGATGGTGTCGTCGTCGACGGCGTACCACTCTTCCAGCAGGTCAACGAGTTGTGCTGACCGCGTGATCTTGACGAGGACGACCTGGGGCGCGAGCAACGCGCGGCCGATCGACTCCCGCAGCCCGTCCACAGTGGACTCGTCGAGTCTGCGGTCGGCCAGCGCGCGAACGCGGTGGCTCACGTGACCCCAGAACGCGGCGTGGTCGAGCGCGGCGGCCCAGGCGGCCGCGGCGTCGACCCACAGCTCGTCGCGACGGCTCGGCCGTAGATCGGGGTCCAGTTCCTCGTCCAACGCCGTGGCGTGCGCCAGGATCGCCTTGTCGTGCAGTCGGTGCACCTCATCGGGACAGTCGCAGCCCTTGGTGTCGTTCCACCACCAGAAGACCTCGTCGACAAGGCGGTGCTCGGTGTTGTCGAGTTCGTCGAACGCGCCACGCACCTCATCGATCGTCGCCGTCTCCGGCAAGGGCAGTCTGGTCTCGCGACTCGGCAGCGTCGCGCCGACGCTGAGCGCGCCCAACAGGCGCTGACGCTCCTGGCGGACCTTGCGCGCGGGCGCGTCGGTGGGCAGACCGGCGACCCGGAACGGGTTGCGCCGGTACAGGTCGGGCTTCGCGATGCTCAGCATCCTGGTCGCCGCCGCGCGACCGCGCCCGGTGCCCGGCCGCGTCACATCATCACCCCCCTGCGCCACAACGTGAGACGGTCCAGATAACGCGCACGCAGCCGCGCCGAGCAGTTCACCGCTTCCTCCATCAGGTCGGCGGCCTCGTGCAACGTCGCCGGGTGCCGGGCCAGCGCGAGCGCCTGGTCCGCGAGTTGCTGGGCTCGTTGCTCCCTGGGGGTGGCGTTGGTGGGCAACTCGGCCTCGCCCTCACGGCGGACCTCCGGTGCCGCTGTGCGCGCCGATCGGCGTCGCCGCAACTCCTCGCCCAACAACTGGGCGGTACCGATCCGGTCGCGCGGGTCGCGTTCGAGCGCGCCGAGCACGATCCGGTCGAGTTCCTTGTCGACAGCGTCGTTGTACCTGCTCGGCGCCAGCGCCGGGCGGCGAAACCGGGCCAGGGAGAACGAGTCGAACGGATCGCCGTCGTGAAAGGGATAGTGGTTGGTCAGCAGCAGATAGGCGATGGTGCCCAGCGACCACACGTCGCTGGCCCGCGTATACCCGTCGCCGCGCTGCACTTCGGGGGCCATGAACGCCAACGTGCCCTGCGCGCTGGCCAGGTGGGTCACCGGGTCGGCCCGTTTGGACAGACCGAAATCGCTGAGCCGGACCCGCATCCCGGTGTCGTCGTAGCCGACGAGCACGTTGGCCAGGGTCAGGTCCCGGTGCAGGATCGGCGGCGACTGCCGGTGGGCGACACCGAGCGCGGCGGTGATCTGCTCGATCGCGTCCACCGCGACATCCAGCGGCACCATCGTCGCCGCGTGCGCGCGCACCAGCCGCTCCAGGCTGCCGCCCGCGACGTACTCCATGGTGAAGAAACCACGCTTGCCGTCGGTTGTCTGCAAGGTGTTGGCGTCGAAGAGCCGCACAATGTTCGGGTGCCCCAGGGTGGACAGCAGACGTGCCTCGTCGAGCATCGCGCGGGTCTCGGTGAGCGAGGCCACCGCCTTGAACAGCTTCATCGCCTGCCAGCCGAGGAAGTCGTGGCGCACGCGGTGCACCTCGGCGTAGGCGCCCTCACCGAGCAGCCGGTCGACGACGAGGGTGTCGCTGATCCGGCGGCCACGGGGGACCAGGGCCATCACGCCACCACCTCGCCGTTGGTGTAGACCCGCAGCCGGTAACCGATCCCGGTGATCGTCTCCAGGATTCGCGGCTCGGACGGGGCGGGCTCGATCCGCCTGCGCACCGCCATCACCACCCCGGCCAGGTCTGCTCGGGTGTAGGAGCGGTGCGGCGGCCACTCGTCGCGGTCACCCCACAGTGCCCGGACCAGTTCCTCGTGCCCGCAGGCCACCGCGACCGTGCCCTGACCTCGACCAGCCATGTAGCGCAGCAGTTGGTGTCCTTGGGGGCGCAGCCCGGAGATCTCGCTCTCCACGCCGTCCACCCGGCGGTAGGCGATCGCGGTGACCCAGTCGTAGCGCAGGCACGGTTCGCTGTGGACGTGAGCCTCGGGTGCCGCCACCGGCGCCCGTCGAGTGGTGTGCGGGTCGATGAAGGTCAGTTCCCAGTAGGAGGTCTCCCCTTCGGCTGTCATGTCGCCGATGATCAGCAGTTGATCGCCGTGGCGCATCGCCGTGCGCTCCCGCACCCGCCGCGGCTCCCCGTCGCGGCGCAGCAGCGTGCCGTTGACGCTGGCATTGTCGGTCACCGACCAGATACCGCTGTCGCAGTCGAACGTGCAGTGCGCGCGGCCGACCCAGCGCTGGGGGTCCGGGGTGAGCAGGATGTCCGGTTCGTGACCGGGTGACGCGCGGCCGAGGGTCATCGGAGTGCCTGCCAACCGCACGCCTGCCGTCGAGCCCTGCGGCGAACGGATGCGCAGCGTGGCATCGACCGCCCCCATCGGCCCTCCCAGGCTCGAGTGAATATCAACTCGGGTCGAAGTCTAGGGAGTGCGAATGCGGGTTGCCATGGAAATCAGATGAGAATGGCATGGACCGGCCACTCGGCGGTACCGTTTCGCCCGCGGATCGGCGGGGTGTCGCCCGCGTATGTCCACAGTGGACTCGGCGATGTCGTTGATCAGGCCGCTCCGGTCGGTGGCACCTTCCAGCGAATCCCGACTCTGCCCGGCCCGAAGTCGGTCCCGACGACGTGCGCGTGCCGGTTCGCGCCGATCTCGAGGTTGCGCACCGTCTTCGGCCGCTCCGCGCCGATCTCGAAGACGACGTGCTGGCAGCGGCTCGGCGTCGACGACGGGTCGAAGGTGGCCTCCAGGACGTACTGCCGCACTGGTCTGCCGAACTTCCGCGAGACCTTCTCGACGCCAGGCGGCGGCCCGCCAGGGGGAGTGCGGTTGTGGATCTCGTACTCGATGACGATCGTCTCGCCGCGGCGCAGTGGGCGCTCGAAGAGCAGCTCAGCGGTGGCCAGGCTCGTCGTGGGCAGGGACGCCACCTGTCCGAGCGTGCAGTTGCGCAGACCGGAGACGGCCATGCCCGTCCCCGTGGCCCCACCCCAGTCGGACATCAGAATCCACCGGTCGACGTCGTCGATCTCGGCGCGCATCACCTGGAGGCAGTGCACCGATCGCGGGGTGCCATTCGGACCGATGGTGAACCTGTCGTGTTGGACCAGTCGTGTCAGCACAGAGTCGACGGCCGCGTCCACCTCCGACAGCAGTGCTGCGGCTTCCGGGCGTTCCGCCCACAGGTCCGCCAGCCCGGGAAACCGGTCGAACGTGCTCTGTCTCCGCTGCCTGCCGGGCGGGCCGAGCAACGCGCTGAGCGTGGTCGGCGGTAGTTGGAGGACGTCTTCGAGCTGTTCGAGCGCGTGCATCGATGCGGCTCGCTCCGGTCTGCGGCGGCCGGACTGCCAGTAGCTCAGCGTCGCGACGCTGAGGTCGACCCCGCGCCGGGACAGGTGATGGCGGACCCGGTCGAGTGACAGGCCGCTGGCCGAGATCGCCGCCCGCAGAACACCCGGGAACGACTCCGCTGCCAGGCTGTTCTCCACGCGCTCACCCACGCCGCACTCCTCGCCGCCGATCGACCTGTGACTTGACGTCACTTAAGGTTAATCAGTACGTACCAAAGGGTGAACGGATGGGCCTGTTCAGCTCAACCTGGTGACGCTGTTATCTGTTAACGGCAAGATTTCGGAATTTGTCGAGTCAGACTCCACCGGCGCGTGTCACTGTTGGCTGGTCCGCCGGGTGGACCGAAGACGGTCCACCCGGCGTGAATTCACTTGGGGAAGGCGATACCGACCGGGCGGAAGCCCAGCGACCCGATGACCGTGGCCCTGCCGGTGCTCAGGTTGATCTTCACCAGCACCGAGCGGCCCAGCAGCTCGTTGATCAGTCCCTCGACCTGGACCGCGGCCACGGCCTGGTAGTCGGCCGCGTTGTAGGCCCCGGCGGACGCCGCACCCCGGATGTCGAAGCCGTTGACCTCGGTGACCCGCACACCCAGTTTGCCGACGGTGAAGAGCTGGCCGGTGTTCGGCGAGACGACCGGGGTGACCCCGGGCGCGGTGCCCTGGGTGACCAGGGTGTCCTTGTTGGCGTCGAGGTCGTAGAGCAAGGTGCTCGTCGCGCCCGCGGCGCTGTTGGTGTAGCCCGCCGC
>JALZNB010000073.1 GCA_030857905.1 Actinomycetota bacterium | reverse complement strand
ACGCGGGCCACCCCGATCGGGGTGGCCCGCGTTCGTTCGGATCAGGATTCGAGCACGCCTGCCGAACACTGGAATCGGACACCACGGCAGGCTGAACTTGGCCGCACCGGTCGTGGCCGAGGGAGGCTCTTCAGGCGAACCAGTGCTCTGGACTGGGATCGGTGTTCTCGTAGACGTGCTTGGTCTCCTGGTACTCGGCGAGACCGGTGGGACCGAGTTCGCGGCCGATGCCGGAGCGCTTGAAGCCGCCCCATTCGGCCTGCGGAAGGTACGGGCCGAAGTCGTTGATCCACACGGTGCCGTGCCGCAGCCCGCGGGCGACCCGTCGTGCCCGGGCCCGGTCGCTCGACCACACCGCGCCCGCCAGGCCGTAGTCGGTGTCGTTGCCCAGTTCTATGGCCTCATCCTCGGTGGTGAACCGCTCGACGGTGAGGATCGGGCCGAACGTCTCCTCCTGGACGATGCTCATCGACCGGTCGCAGTCGTCGAAGATCGTGGGCAGATAGAAGAACCCGGCTCGCAACCGAGGATCGTCCGGCCGCTTGCCGCCGGTGCGCAGTGTCGCGCCTTCCGCCAGGCCGCGCGCCACGTGCCGCTCGACTTTGGCGCGGTGCTCGGCGGAGATCAGCGGGCCGCTGCGGCTGTCCGGGTCCAGGCCGTCGCCCAGCCGGATGTCCTGCGCGCGGCGGACGAGTTCGGCGACGAACTCGTCGTGCAGCCGCTCGTGGACGATGAGCCGGGTGCCTGCCGAGCACACCTGTCCCGCGTGCAGGAACACGCCGGTCAGCGCGTGATCGACGGCCGCTTCGACATGGGCGTCGGGGAAAACGATGTTGGGGTTCTTGCCGCCCAGTTCCAGGGCGATCCGTTTCACCGTATCCGCCGCCGAACGCATGATCGTCTGGCCGGTCCGCAGACCCCCGGTGAATGACACCAGGTTCACTTCCGGTGCGGTGGTGAGTGCCGCGCCGACCTCGGGACCAGCGCCGAGAACCAGGTTGACCACACCATCGGGGACACCGGCCCGCTCGATCAGCTCGACCAGCTTCACCGTGGTCAGCGGCGTGACCTCGCTCGGCTTCACCACCACCGTGTTGCCCGCGGCCAGCGCGGGCGCGATCTTCCACGATGCCTGGAGCAGTGGGTAGTTCCACGGGGTGATCAGCACGCACACGCCGACAGGCTCGTGGACGATCTCGCTCAGGATGTTCGGATTCGCGACCTCGACGCGTCGGGAGTGGTCGGCCTCGGCCAGATCGGCGTAGTAGCGGAACACCGATACCACGTCGTCCACGTCGATCTCGCTTTCCACCAGAGTCTTGCCGGTGTCGAGAGTCTCCCAGCGGGCGAGGTCGGCTTTGGCGCCTACCAGCAGGTCCGCGACGCGGCGCAGGAGTCCGGCGCGCCGCTTCGGAGTCCAACGCGGCCATTCGCCGGTGTCGAAGGCCCGGCGCGCGGCTCGCGCGGCCGCGCGAGCGTCCTCGGCGGTCGCCTCGTCGACCTTCGCGATCACCGCCTGGTCGAACGGATTGACGACGTCGCGCTGATGCCCCCCGGTGCCACTCGTCCAGCGACCCGCGATGAACAGGTTCGGCACTGTTGCCCCATTCCGATCTGGTGAGCTGAATTGGTGGTTCATTGTAAATTCGTCAGGACGGCTCACGGCGGGCTCGCGGGGCTGGAATCGGTGTTGAGTGAGGCCGAGTGCCTGACCGCGGCTCGGAGCTCGACCAACGAACCGACCTCCGGTGCGGCCCCGGTCGAGCCGGCTCGATCGGCGTGTCCTGATCGACTCGAAACCCGCCACGCTCTTGACGATCAAGCCCTGCCACGTCGATTCTGTGTCACCGACAGACGCGCCGCACGCGAATCGCACCGGAAGAGGTGAAGGTGGCCGCACCGATCGAACTGGGCGAGTCCACGACAACCATGATGACCGAACCCGTGATCTCCGTGCGTGGGCTGTGGAAGGTCTTCGGTCCCAAGGCCGAGCGAGTGCCCGGCTCGGTCGAGCTGTCCGCCTTGTCGCAGCGCGAGCTGAAAGACGCCACCGGCTGCGTCGCCGCGGTGCGCGGGATCGATGTCGAGGTCGCCCCCGGCGAGATGTTCGTCGTGATGGGGCTGTCCGGCTCGGGCAAGTCCACCCTGATTCGGTGTCTGACCCGGCTCGTCGAGCCCACCGCGGGCGAGGTCGTGTTCGAGGGCGAGAACATCCTCGCCGCCGACCCTCGGCGGCTGCGTGAGCTGCGCCGCACCAAGTTCTCCATGGTGTTTCAGGACTTCGGCCTGCTGCCGCACCGCCGGGTGCTCGACAACGTCGGCTATGGCCTGGAGATCCGCGGCGTGCGCCGAGCGGACCGGGTCAAGCGGGCGCGGCAGGTCATCGACCTGGTCGGGCTCGACGGTTTCGAACGCTCCTACCCCGACCAGCTTTCCGGCGGGATGCGGCAGCGGGTCGGTCTGGCCCGCGCGCTCGCGGGCGACCCCGAGGTGCTGCTGTTGGACGAGCCGTTCTCCGCGCTGGATCCGCTGATCCGACGCGACATGCAGGACGAGGTCGTCCGGCTGCGTCGTGACCTCGGCAAGACGATGGTCTTCGTCACCCACGACCTGTCCGAGGCGCTGAAACTGGGGGATCGCATCCTGATCATGCGCGACGGCAAGGCCGTCCAACTGGGTACCGGTGCGGAACTGGTCGGCGCGCCCGCCGACGAATACGTGCGCGACTTCGTCCAGGACGTGCCTCGGGCCGACGTGTTGACGCTCAGGTGGATCATGCGGCCCGCGCGGCCGGACGAGGTGTTGGACGGCCCGGAGCTGGCAGCTCACGTGGTGGTCCGCGCGGCGGTACGGACGGTGCTCGCCGCCGACCGGTCGATAAGGGTGGTACACGAGGGCGAACTGGTCGGTGTCGTGGGTCGTGAGGAGATCCTCGCCTTGGTCGCGGGCGACTGATGACAGCGCTCGCGTCCCGCCGCCGCCCGCTGCTGATCGCGACACTGGCGGTGTTCCTGGTGTTGTGGTCGGTGCTGCGCGGTACGCACACGCTCTCGCTCGGGGCGGCCCAGCTCACCCCGTTGCATCACGCCGTCAACGCCGTCAACGACTCGCTGGGCGCGGGCCGCGACACCAACCCGCTCTTCCTGTACTTCTTCAACGAGATCCGGCTGGTCGTCGACCAGTTCGTGACCTTTCTCCAGGCCATGATCGCGCAACCGGCGTTCGGGCGTCCGGTGCCGCTGATCGGGTGGCTCGGCGTGATCGCGATCGTCGGTTACCTCTCGTACGTCGTGGCCACCTGGCGGATGGCATTGGTCGCCATCGCGGGCTTCGCGTTCCTGGGCCTGCAAGGGCTCTGGCGGGAAAGCATGGACACACTGGCGTTGACACTGGCCGCGGTGATGATCGCGCTGTTGTTCGGCCTGCCGCTGGGAATATGGGCCGGGCTGTCGGACCGGTTCCACCGGCTGATCACCCCGCTGCTGGATTTCATGCAGACGATGCCGACGTTCGTCTACCTGGCGCCGTTGACGCTGGTCTTTCTCATCGGTCCCGCCTCCGCCGCGATCGCCACCCTCATCTACGCCGCGCCGCCTGCGATCCGGTTCACCGCGCACGGCATCCGCTCGGCGCCGCACGACACTGTCGAGGCCAGCGAATCCTTCGGCGCGACGAGAAGACAGACGCTCGTCAAGGTCCTGCTGCCCTCGGCCAAGCGCACTGTCGTGTCGGGCGTCAACCAGACGATCATGGCGGCGCTGTCGATGGCCACCATCACCGCGTTGATCGACGCGCCGGGCCTGGGCAAGACGGTCGTGAAAGCGTTGCAGACGGTCGACGTCGGCACGGCGTTCAACGCGGGCCTCGCGATCGTCGTGATGGCAGTTGTCCTGGACCGGGTCACCACAGTGGCGAGCGCCCGCACGGAGCGCGCTCGTCTGGACACCCGGCCTGCCTCCGCGCCGGTACGCCGCGCGGCCCTGCTCGTCGGTGGCGCGTTGACTCTGGTGGCGGTCTGGTTCTCCACCACCTATGTGTGGGCGGCGAAGTTCCCGTCGGAGGTGTCGGTCGGCCCGGCGATCGCACAGGCCGCGACCAGTGCGACGGATTGGGTGCAGACGAATCTGTCGTCGGTCACCGTCGGTCTCAAGGACATCGTCACGCTCGTGCTGATCGACCCGTTGCAGACGCTGTTGACCGACTCGCCGTGGTGGTTGCTGGCGGTTCTGGTCGTGGTGGTGTCGGCGTTGATCGGTTCGGTGCGTGCGGCCCTGGTGTCAGCGGTGTGTCTGTCGCTGTTGGTGGGCACGGGGTTGTGGGCGGACGCGATGGCGACTCTGGCTTCCACTGTGGTGGCCACCGCGATCGTGATGGCACTCGGGGTGGTAGTCGGGGTGTGGATGGGCCGTAGCCCGTTGGCGGACCGCTGGTTGCGGCCATGCCTGGACGCGGGCCAGACGATGCCCGCGTTCGTCTACCTGGTGCCGTTTCTCGCGCTGTTCGGCGCGAGCCGGTTCACCGCGATCGTCGCGGCGGCCGTGTTCGCCGCGCCGGTAGTGATCAAGATCGTCGCTGACGGCATCCGGGCGGTTTCGCCGACCACGGTCGAGGCGGCGACGGCGGCCGGGTCGAGCACGTGGCAACTCATCACCAAGGTGCAGTTGCCGATGGCCAGACCTGCTCTCACCCTGGCCGCCAATCAGGGGTTGATCTATGTGCTGTCGATGGTCGTCGTCGGCGGGCTCGTAGGCGCGGGCGCCCTCGGCTACGACGTCGTGGCGGGCTTCTCCCAAGCTCAGCTGTACGGCAAGGGCCTCGCGGCCGGGATCGCGATCGTCCTGCTCGGTGTGACACTCGACCGTCTCACCCACGCGGCGGCGCGGCGCTCACAGTGATTTCTGACGAGTTGGAGGACACGTGAGGTGTGACAAGTGGGTTCGCGTCACCGCGATCGCGGTCGTGGCGGCGCTGGCGCTGTCCGGGTGCGGGGGCGCGAAGATCGGCGAGACGTCATCGCCGAACGCTTCGGGCGGCTGCGGTGAGTTCAAGATCGCCGTAAACCCCTGGGTGGGTTATGAGGCCAACGCGGCGGTGCTGGCGTACGTGGCGGAGAAGGAGTTGGGCTGCGAGGTCGTCAAGAAGGACCTCAAGGAGGAAGTGGCCTGGCAGGGCTTCGGCACCGGCGAGGTCGACGCGGTGGTCGAGAACTGGGGCCACGACGACCTGAAGACGAAGTACATCGAGGAGCAGAAGACCGCGTTGTCGGCGGGATCGACCGGGGTGAAGGGGCAGATCGGCTGGTACGTGCCACCGTGGCTGGCCAAGGAGCACCCGGACATCACCGACTGGAAGAACCTGAACAAATACGCGGACCTGTTCAGGACTTCGGAGTCCGGGGGCAAAGGCCAACTGCTCGACGGCGACCCGTCGTTCGTCACCAACGACGAGGCCCTGGTCAAGAACCTCGACTTGAACTACAAGGTGGTCTACGGCGGCAGCGAGACCGCGCTGATCCAGGCGTTCCGACAGGCGGAGAAGAACCGCACGCCCGTCCTCGGTTACTTCTACTCGCCGCAGTGGCTGTTCTCCGAGATCGAACTGGTCAAGGTGAACCTGCCCGAACACACGGCGGGGTGTGACGCCGATGCGGAGAAGATCGCCTGCGACTATCCCGACTACGACCTCGACAAGATCGTCAGCAAGAAGTTCGCCGACTCGAACGGTCCGGCGTTCCAGCTCGTGAAGAACTTCCAGTGGACCAACGAGGACCAGAACCTCGTCGCGAAGTACATCGCCGAGGACAAGATGTCTCCCGACTCGGCGGCGAAGAAGTGGGTCGATGCCAATGCGGACAAGGTGAAGACCTGGCTGCCGAAGTCCTGAACGCGTGCCCGAACAGACCGGGAGTCCGTGCGAGTCCCGCTTGAGCCGTGACGCGCGGCTGAACGCGGGTCACCTCCGATCGAGGTGACCCGCGTTCGTTCGGCTCAGAACTGGAGCACCCAGCCGTTGATCCTGCCGACGTCGTTGTTCGCGACATCCCGCACGACGAGCTTCCAGGTGCCGTTGGCGACCTCGGACGACGCGTTGACCGTGTAGGTCGCCACCACGTTGTCGGCCGAGTCGCTGGTGGAGCTGTTCTTGACCCGGTACAGCGTGCCGTCCGGGGCGGCCACGTCGATCTGCAGGTCACCGCGGTAGGTGTGCTGGATGTCCACGCTGACCTGCAGCGCGCTCGGGGCGTTGCCGGTCACGCCGGAGACGGTGATCGGGCTCTCCACGGTCTGCAGGTCGCCGATGGCGACGTCGTTCTGGTTCTCGAAGCGCGGGCCGGGGACGCCTGTTCCGGTGACCGCGAGCTTCCAGATCGAGTGCGCGATGGCGTCGGTGTTGCGGTCCAGCGCGGTCGCGCTCACGTTGGTCGTCCGGTCGCACGAGCGGTGGTAGCAGGGGTCGTAGGCGGTGTTGGCCGTGCCGCCCCACTTCTGCGCCTGGGCGGAGGTCTTCTGCCCCTCGGCGCCGGAGAACATGCCGCTCACCGGGATGTTCGCGTCGGAGAACGGACCGTGGTCGGACCGACCCTGGATGCCGACGGCGGGCTCGGTGGGCACGCCGATCGTCCGGTAGTAGTCGTCAAGCGCCAGCCGCAGGGTCTCCGAGCCGCTGGGCTCACCCGAGGACGGGTAGAGGAAGTACGCCGGGTTCGGCGAGCCGATCATGTCGAAGTTCAGGTAGCCCTTGATCTTCGCCCGCTCGGTGGTGCTCAGCGACGACACGTAGTTCCGTGAGCCGACCAGGCCGAGTTCCTCGGCGCCCCACCAGCCGAAGCGCAGGTGCCGGGTGGGCCTGAGCTGCTGCTGGGCGACGGTCAGCGCCACTTCGAGCACGCCTGCCGAACCGGTGCCGTTGTCGTTGATCCCAGGGCCCACGCTCACGCTGTCGAGGTGGGAACCGGCCATCAGGATGTTGTTCTCGTCGCCACTGGGCCAGTCGGCGATGAGGTTGTAGCCGGTGCTGCCGCTCGTGGTGAACGTCTTGATCGACGTGACGTAGCCGACCGCGTCCAGCTTGGCCTTCACGTAGTCGATCGACGCCTTGAAGCCGGGCCTGCCGTGCGCCCGGCTGCCGCCGTTGTTCGTCGCGATCGTCTGCAACTGGTTGAGGTGCGCTTGGACGTTGGCGACCGGGATGTTCGGCGCGGCGGCTGTGGTGGCGGGCGCGCTGGTCTGCGCTGCCGTCGTCAGCGGCACGGCGAGCAGCGTGCCCGCCAGCGCGATACCTGCCGCGAGGGGCAGAAGTGACTTCGTCCTGGACATGGTTTGCTGCCTCCAGCAGGGGTTAGGGACAACACAATTGATCCTGTCGTACCGGGTGCGGGTTTGATAACCCCGCGCCCGTTCCCCTTATTGCCAGATACGCATATGTGTGGCGACGGGAATTTTCGCCGCCAGGAGCGGACATGGTCCATTTCCGCATGTTTCTCCCGTGCTATCGCGATGGTTGGGGACAGAGGAACATGGGAGACCGGATGGTCGCACCTCCGAGCGACCGTTCAGGGGTACTGACTGGCGCGATCGGGTGTGTCGAGGTATATGCTGCGCGGCCTGTGGCCTCGCTGTGCGGTAGTCGTCACCGGCCGTGCGGCGGGCCAATTCTCGGATGTATTCGGCGTGGACGAATTCGGCCGGGTGCGTTCACTCGAATGACGTAGCCTCGGCTCGGTAACTTCTCGTGTCGCGTCACCCCCGTTCCGTTACCGTTTCCCGTGATGGGCATCGACATGGGGGTGAACCGATGACTCAGTCTTCGGCCGCACTACGGGTCGGGTGGAACCAGCGAGTGATCAAGGCGCTCACGATCCGGTCCTGGCCGGTGTGGGCGCTGCCGAGGAAGGTCCGAGCCGCGGCGCTCGCCGTGGAGGCGCTCGCGGTCGCCGTCACCACCGTCCTGGCCTGGCAGGCGCCGGTCCACCGAACGCACCTTGTCTTCTTCGGCGTGCTGGCGCTCGGCTCGGTCGTGCACGTCGAGGCCGAGCGGGTGCGGGACAGAGTGCGCCCGGCGGGCCCGTGCGTCGACCTGAAGTCGATCTGGACGTTCGCGGGTGTTCTGCTGCTGCCCGTCTCCCTGGCCGTCGGCCTGGTCTTGTTCACCTTCGTGTACCTGCGGTGCCGAATGGTCACCATGCAGGTGTTCCGCCTGACCTACAGTTGCGCCGCCGTCGTGCTCGCCACGCTGGCCGCGGGCGCGGTGCTCAGTGTCGGGCTCCCGGACGGCGTCTACCCCAGCCTGCCCACAGCGGCGGGCGGGGTGTTCGTGGTCGTTCTGGCCGCGATCACGCGGTGGTTCGTCAACCACGGGCTGATCGTCGGCATGCTCCTGCTGTCCAACCCGACCGCGACCGTCCGCTCCGCGCTGGGCGGCTTCGGCACCAACATCGTCGAGGCCGCCGCGGTGTCACTGGGGGCGGTCGCCGCGCTGGCGGTGGCCACCGACCCCTGGTTCGTCGCCTTCGTCCTGCCGCCACTGCTCGTGCTGCACCAATACGAACGCGCCGCGCGGACCGACCACAAGACGGGGTTGGCCAACGCGTCGCACTGGACGCAGACGGCGCGGGCCGAACTGGCGAAGGCCGAACGGGACGGGACTGTCGGCGGAATCCTGATGGTGGACCTCGACCACTTCAAACTCGTCAACGACAACCACGGCCACCTCGCGGGTGACGCGGTGCTCAAAGCCGTCGCCGACGCGCTGCGCCGGGAATGCCGTGAACACGACGTCGTCGGGCGCTTCGGCGGCGAGGAGTTCGTGGTCCTGTTGCCTGGACTGGACTCCGCGCGGCTCGCGGCGGTCGCGGAGCGCCTGCGCGGGGCGATCGGCGCGCTCGCGGTGTCCGCGCCGACCGACGCGGGTCTCGCGACGATCCGACTGACGGCGTCGATCGGGGCCGTCGGCTATCCCGGTGGCGGGCACGACCTCGATGAGCTGCTGCTGGCCGCTGATGTCGCGCTGTACCGGGCGAAGACGAGCGGACGCGATCGCGTCCGGGTGGCCCGGTCGGCGGGTCCCTCGCTTCCTCTGGTTCGGGAAGCCGATCATCGCTGAGTAGCTGCTTCCGAGCTGGGGGTGATCAAAGAGCTTTGGTGCGGACATGGCGGAACTCCTGGTAGATCGGAGGTGTCCAAGCGCCGTTCCACCAAGGTCGGTCGGGCCGCGGTGCCGTCGGCGGCGATCATTGATTCGCAGTCGGTTCGAGCGGCCGATACCGTCAGTGTCGTTGAGTGGTGGAGCGGACTTTGACGTGGATCACCGGTCATCGCCGCTGCGTCCGCGACTACGAACGGCTACGCCACCATCACGGGGCGATGGTCCGTTGGTCGATGATCCGCATCACCAGCCGACGACTGACACAGTCGTAGTAGCTCGGGAACAAGTACTGAGAGGGTCAGCGATCGCGCAGGCCAAGTCTGCGCAGTTCCTTCCTGGCGAGCACCGCGATCACCTCGGGGTCACCCGCCCGCCAGCGGGTAGCCGCATCGGGGACGGTGGCCAGCGCGCGCAGTCGTAGACCGGTGAGCGCTCGGAGGGCGAGCAGTTCGTGCCCCTCGACGCCGTGCGCGCGCAATCGGGCCGCCGCGCCGGCCTGTCGGGCGAAACGCAGCCGGAATGGCAGCCAGAGCAGCAGCAACAGCAGCACCGGGACGGCGATCATCGCGGCGGCGAGCCAGAACGCCACCCCCTCTACGGCCTCGATCTGCCAGCGACCCGCCTCGATGAGCCGCGCACCGCCCTCCGCGCCGGTGTGCAGGGCCGCGGCGAGGGAGTCACCGACGACGGGAACATCGTCCGCGTTGTCCGCGGCGGAGTTGAACGTGCCACTCAACCGGTTGCCCGCGTCGACGAGTCCGGCACCGGGAGCGCGGAATTCCAGCACCGCGTCCCTCGCCTCGGTCGCGACCAGGACCGCGATGACCAGCACCAGGACGGCGCCGAGGTCGGCGGTGAGTTGACGGAGGCGTCGAACCGGGCGTTCGGCGTAGAGCCGCATCGGTGCTCCTCTGCCAGCGGGGACTGGCGGGGAGATACCACGAGGTGAAGACGATCAACCGAAGCCGGGCGATGGTCACGCCGCCAGCAGCATGGCCATCCGATCGCCGAGTTCACCGGCCGACGCCGGGTTCTGGCCGGTCACCAGCCGATCGGTCACCTTGACGTACGCCACCCGGTCCGGGGCGCAGCTGTAATGGGCGCCGCGGCCCTCCAACGCGCCCTGAAGCGCGAACGGGACCACATCGGCCAAGCCGCGGGCCTGCTCGCTCTCGTGGGAGAACGCCGTCAGGTGCTTGCCCGCGACGAGGTACGTGCCATCGGACAGGGTCACGTCGACCAGCGCGGCCTGGCCGTGGCAGATCGCGGCGACCACACCGCCCGCCTCGTAGATCGACCTGGTGACGGCCTTGAGGTAGCGGTTGCGCCGGAAGTCCCACATGGCCCCGTGTCCACCGACGAAGTACACCGCCGAATAGCGCCCGGCGTCGACCTGGTCCGGCGCGAGGGACCGTTCCAGCTTGCCCGCGACCACGGAATCGGTGAGGAACAGCGCGTGGTCGCGCTCGGCCAGGTTGGCCGCGATCATCGGCGGCCGCCCACCCAGGGGCGAGGCGAAGTCGACCTCGTGCCCGTCCATGGTGAGAATCCGCCAGGGCAGCGCGGCCTCGCCGAGGTGGAACCCGGTCGGACTACCGTCTTTGCCGAGAACGCCGTGACTTGTCAGGACGAACAGCACGCGACTCAACTTGTTTCTCCTTGTACGGGAAGCACGGGGTCGGGTGCCCTGCCGCACCCAACCTCGTGCTGGACTCAGACGGACAGCCGGGCCAAATCGGTGAGATCGATGGCGCTGACCGCGCGTCGTGCGGCCTCTTCGCGGTGTTCCCGCGTTTGATATCCCCACCGTGCCCAGAAAGTGTTGACGCCCACCGCCGACACTCGTTGAACAGTGGTGAGGTTGTCGTCCACAAAGGTCACCGCGTCGAACGGAAGACCGTGCCGGGCAGCCATTTCCCGCACGGTTCCCGCCTTGTCGACGCACTCGCCGTGGACTTCGGACACGGTGTGGTCGAGGCCGTGCCTGCCGAGGACGGTCCAGACGGATTCCGCGTCCTTGGCGGTGACGATGGCGACCGACCCCGCGTGCCGTTCCATGAGTTCGGCCACCCCCGGATAGAGCGTGTGCAAGTCGAGCCAGAAATCGGATTCGGTCGTGCGGAACCAGTTCCGTGCCGCCGACGCCGCCGAGGTGAACCGGCCCGTGTGCCCACTGGGCAGGCTGGTGAAGAGCGCGTCGAACTCCGCTTGGGACCGGACGTCGTCGGCACCGCGATGGTGGGCGACGACGAAGTGTTCCAGCAGCCGCGAATAGTCCCGCACCTTGCGAAACCGCGCCTTGAACTCGGCCGGGAGCAGCGCCACCTGGTGCGCGCCCGGCACCGCCCGGTCGTGTGGGTGCTCGCCGAGCCAGGTGACGAGTGCGCATTCCTCGAAGGCATCGCAGACGACACCGTCGAAGTCCAACGCGAGGATGGTCGACATCAGGCCGACAGCTTCTCGACCGTGTCGAACACGGCTCGCATGAACGTTCCCATGTAGCCGTAATACGAGCAGGTGATGATGTTGCCGTCGACGATCACGTCGCTGTCCACCACGCGCGCGCCCGCGTTGACCACGTCGTCGCGCAGACCGATGTACGCGCACGCCTGGCGGCCCTTGAGCACTCCGGCACTGATCATGATCCACGGACCGTGGCACAGCCCGGCGACGACCTTGCCTTCCCGATCCATGCCGGCGACGAAGTCCAGCACGCCCCGATCCTGGCGGACCCGGTCTGGGGCCTCGTGGCCGCCGGTGAGGATCACCGCGTCGTACCGGTCCACCGACAGGTCCTCGAACGCGATGAGCGGTCGGGCCGTTCTGTCCATCGGTAACGGAATTCCGTACTTCCCGATGACCTTGTCGGCGTTCTTCGTCGCGACATCGACCTGCCAGCCCTCTTCGAGCAACCGGTAGTAGGTGAACACGACGTCGTGGTCCTGGAAACCAGGGCCCGTGATGATCACGGCACTGCGAGTCATTGTCTCCCCCTGTTCGCGTGGTGATTCAGTTGCTCCTGCTGACGCACAGGTAGTGCTTTTCCGTCGCGGGACGGCGCGGATCGTCGTCCCGACCGGTCAGAATCTCGAGATCCGAATGGACGACACCGGAGACACAGAGCGGGATATGGAAGACATCCGCCGCGCGCCTTCGGTAGAAGACATCCATTCCGGTCCGCAGTTCGAAGCGGAAACGACCGTCCGGAGTGCGTTCGCGCATCCGGGTGTTCGGCAGCGACAGCACCTCGCGCATCGGGTGCTCGTCGGTCGCCGACTCCCTCGACTCGTATGCGGTCCCCGCGCGGTCGTAGTCATCGTGCAGGCGCATCAGGTCGAACTTGTTCCTCGGCACCTCGACCTCGATCAGGTCGAGCGGTTCGTCACCGACGTTGCGGGTGCCGTGGAACGCGCCTGCCGCTATCCGCAGGATAGTGCCCTCCCGCAACGGAATCTCGGTCTCCAGACCGGTGGTCACGCCGATTCCGCCCAGGCAGACCAGGTAGGTGAGCTTGCGCGGATGCACGTGGATCGATGTGCCGTGCGGCGCGTCGATGTGCAGCGCCCAGAGGTCGAAGAACTCGTCGACGTAGGCCCGGTACTCATACCCCCACGGCTTCACGATGACCGCGTTGAGGTGATCGTCCTCGACGAATCGCTCATTGCGCGCTGTGGCGCCCCCGCGCACCATCTCGCACAACTGTGCGATATCCGCCGATCCGGCGGTCAACTGAATCGGCAGGTATTCGGGTCTCGCGGACACGTACGCGTGTTCGGATGGCGCTGTCATTTTCGGTCTCCCCCGAGAGTGCTCCGGCGCGAATGGCTGCACCTGGCAAGTGAACCATCGCTGTCCGTGTGCATCAAATAGCGTTGCTTGGGGGAGTCATCACGATTCTTTGGGCCCGCGACCTCGGTCGCGCGATTGTGCCGGATACACGAATGGACACAACGTGTCACATTCTTTACCGGCTGGGCCGATCGGGCGAAGAGGTGGGGCCGACCCC
>JALZNB010000057.1 GCA_030857905.1 Actinomycetota bacterium | reverse complement strand
GTCATAGCGGAACCTCATCGACGATGTTGAGATGACCGTCATGGAGCGTCACGATCCGGTCGGAATGGGCGGCGACGCTGGGGTCGTGCGTGATCATCACTATCGTTTGCCCCTCATCGTGCAACTCGTCGAGCAAACCGAGGACCTGCTTGCCGGTGGCCGAGTCCAAGTTGCCGGTCGGCTCGTCGCACAGCAGCAGGCCCGGTCGGCGCACCAGCGCCCGGGCGATCGCCACTCGTTGCCGTTCACCACCGGACAGCTCCGTGGGGGTCGCCCACATCCGATCCGCCAAACCGACCCGCTCGAGCGTCTCGATGCTCCGTTCGCGCCGTTCACGCCGCTTGACGCGTTGGTAGAGCAGGCCTGTCTCAACGTTCTCCACCGCTGAGCGGTAGGCGACCAGATGGAACGACTGGAATACGAACCCGATCCGGCAGGCACGTAGCCCGGATCGCTCAGCTTCCCCCAGATCGGCGGTCGACTGCCCGTCGAGCAGATATTCGCCAGCAGACGGCACATCGAGCAATCCCAAGATGTTCAACAACGTCGACTTGCCCGAACCCGACGGACCCATCACGGCGACGTGCTCACCGGTGTCGATCCGCAGATCGCACGGCTTCAACGCCTCGACCAGCCGCCCGTCGCCATAGGTCCGTCTCACGCCCAGTAGCTCGACCGTAGGTGGTGACTGCGCCACGTGCTGGGAGGACGGTCGGATGGATTGCGCCTTGTCGTCGAACAGTACCGTCGAGCGCCTTGGTTCGGTCATTGCCCGACTACCACCCGGTCGCCTTCGCTCAACGCGGTCTCGTCGACGGGGGCCACCTCGACGAATCCGTCGGCCGACAAGCCGGCCTCGACTGGCACCGTGACGGGGTCTTCTGAACGCTCGGAGAGAACCTGTACCCTGGTTCGCCCGTCGGCGCCCGCCGATACCGCCGCCAGCGGTACGACCAGCACCTCGTCGTCGGTCGCGGCCGCCGTGAACGTGACGCGCACGTTCAAACCTGACCACGCTGCCGGCAGAGAGTCGACACCTTCAACCACTACGGTGTGCACCGGCAGTCCCGTCGGGTCACTCGATGCGTCGGCCGCGACCGACACCACCAAACCCTCAACGACATCGGACGTTGACTCGTTGAGCAGCTCGACGGTCATGCCCTCGCGCACTGATCTCACATCGGCAGCGGCCACAGACGACTGAACTCGCAACCCGCCCGACGACAACATCATCATCCCCGACGCATCGGGCTCGCTGTCAGGATCGCCCTCGCCGCCTGACTCCGCAGTGTCGCTCTGGGGACCGATCCTCGCAGTCACCGACTCGACACGCGCCGGCAGACGAGGCACGAACACCACCTCACCCAACGGGACGATCGGCCCCGACACCGCACGAAGAGCATCCAACGCTTCGCGGGCCGTGTCTTGCTGATCGAGGGCGCGACCGAGGGCACGGTACTCACTGGTCACGTCAGGAGGGGCGACCAACTCGTCATACGACGCCTCGGCGATCTCCAAACCGTCCTCAGCCGACTCAACATCAGCCTCGCCGCTTTTCCTCTGCGTGTCGACCGCGTCTTCAGCCACTTCGGTCGCGAGTTGCGCCGCTTCCACGTCGCTCTGTGATGACGTCGGGTTGGTTTCCACCCGGTCGGACTCCTCCTGGATGGCTGCCAAGTCGTCCTCGGCCTGATCGAACGACCGCTCCGCGTCGGCCTTAGCTCGATCCAGCCTCCGAACCGACTCATCGACCGCCGCCTGCGCTGCCAGCACCACTGACTCAGCGGGTCCTGCCTGCGACTGTGACAGCAGATCCTCGGCATCGAGCACCGAGGCCTCCGCCTCCTCGACCGCCAACTCGCCCGCAGCAAGATCAGCTGCCTCAGTCTCCGATGATGGCACCGGCTCGTAGCCGGCGTCGAGATACAACTTGGCCACACAGAGCTTCGTCGCCGGACCGAATACGCCGCGACCATCCCCGCTGGGATCGCACTCCAGCCGCGACAAGCTCCTCTGCAACGCCGCCACATCAGTACCAGTCATCCCCGGCCGCATGTCCCGATACGCCGGCACCTTGCCCTGCACTACGATTACCGGCCTTCCCGAAACCCCCGCCACGGTGGTCCCCTCCCGCACTCGATCGCCCGGCCGCAACGACAGCCTCGTCACCACCGGTACCCCTTGAACTGAACTCGGGAATCCGATTTTCACCGACTGCGTCGGGCGCACATCGCCACGACCTACCACTGTTGCCGACAACACCCTGCGCTCCACGACCGCCGTCACCAACGACGCCGCGGGCGGCTCAGCCTCAGCCGCTGCGTCATCCGCCGAACGCACCCTTGAGCCGATCACAACAGCTGTCACTGCCAACCCGACGAGACCAATCAAAGCCACCAACAGCCACATGCGTCGACCGCGCATTGATCCAAGCGCGTTAGCCCTCACACCACCATCCTCTCGTCAACGAGCGTGGAGGTCCCCCGTTCACGGACTTCCTTCGCGGCGCCGCGACGCAGCGTGAGGCATCCCGGTCGGGCGTCCTCACCAGCTCGACTTGCGTGCCTCAAGCTCCCTGACTGCGTCAGTAAGCGGAGGCGCAGATCCTGTCGAGTGTCGAGTTCTCCGAGTTGCGTGTGCGCCGCTGCTGGGCAAATACCGACATCAAGCGGCGGCCGAGGCGAAGGTCTCGTCACCGGACGCGGCGAGCCGGTACGTGTGCGACGCGAGAAAGGGTTGGAGGCGGAAGTACAGCCACACAAGGCGCGAACGCGTACTTCGCTCGGGAGAACACGCTCCCAACGTCCTCCCACATGACCCACGATGTCGTCGAGAGTCGATGCGCCGACGTACTCGTCGAACAGAGGCTTCTGCACCCTGAACGATCCCGATGGCGATCTTCGCCTGCCGTCGCCGCCGAGCTTCCAGTCGGTATTCGAGGTAGGTTGCCTGGTGTTGACTCGACCGGCTCGACATGTCGGATGACGCGCTCGCTGGGCGCCCGACATGGTGTCGAGAAGGGCACCGTGGCGCGGGTGTGGGAGGCGAGGCATCAGCGTCCGTGGCGAGTCGACACGTTCAAGTCGACCGACGCGGACGTCGGGGCCACGCTCACCGATGTCGTCGGGACGCACCTCGATCCGCCCGAGCGGGCGGTGGTGTTCTCGTTCGACGAGAAGACCCAGTGCCAGGCATTGGGCCGCACCCGGCCGTCGCTGCTGATCAACCCAGGCAGGGGTCACACGATGACCCGCGACTACAAGCGAAACGGTACCGTCGATCTGCCCGCAGCGATGAACGTGGCGACCGGTGATGTGCTGCACGACACCCGTCGTCGTCACGCTGGTGCTGACGTGTTCATACCGACAGGACCGGTCGCGGTTAACCTCGTCGAGTGGTGGTTCAATGAACTGGCCACCCGTCGGCTGCGCGCCGGACCGTATTCACCAACGTCGGAGAATTCATCGGCGCCATCGAACTATGGACGAGCACTGAAGCGACGACCCTGAAACCTTCAACTGGCAAACGACCGTCGCCGAGATCATCGCGAAAATACCGCCGTGGACGGAATCACTCTTGCCCAAGTCAATCCGTGACGGGTCACTAGATATTCGGAATGCGCGGCAACGCCGCCACTGTCAATTCTCGCAGACGTTCCACCTCGCCAGCATGATCGATCAAGTATTGCGCACCCTCCTCCTTAGTGAGGCGCTCGTAGGTCGTTCGCAATCCGGCCTGCTCTTGGCACCGATAGTCTTGCAAGGCCAGCTCAATTTCAAGCCGGGCCTCCTTCTTATCCAATCGCGCATCGTCGGCTACCTGGTCGACGAAGTAGGAGTATGCGTCGGGTTGTCGCGAGAAGTTGCGCCCTCGCTCGCGCATACAGCCCGCCCAGATTTCCTCTGCTGAAAGAAAGTCGTCGCTCGCACGCACGCGAGCTTCCACCTCGCCAGCGACGTTCACCTGGAACTGGCGGAGCGCGGCGATCTCAGTCCCGTTGCCACCGAAGAGGGTGGAGTCCACGTCGGAAAGGCACCCGCCATGAAAGACAACGCTGTCGTCCTCGTCGCCCACCTTCGCCTCTTCGCCTCCCATCAATGCTTGATCATAGGCAGCTGCTTCGGCCCCGGAAAGCGTCCCGAGATACTCAGCGACCGGGTCCGGAGACTTCGAACGTTTGAGCAAGCTCGCGAATCCGTAGCCATTCGCTGCTTCGCGCTCGTCGGCAAAGATGCGTGATGGGATCTGATACGTCTCCTGGATCGCCTGGGCGTAGGCGCGGAGGGTACCCACAGGGTACTCGAAGCCCTTCGTGGACATACACTGTGCGACGAGTTCATCCCGATACTGATCTAGTCGAGCGAGATCGTTGAGGCCCCCGAGCCTTAGGAGATCAAGCACCGGCATCTCGTCATCGAGGACCTCAGTACCGCCGTCGGCGGCACTCGTCGCCGCCGACGGCCGTATGGACGATTCGCTGCTCGACTCGGTCGAGCATGCTGCCATGAACATTGTTAGAGCCAGGCAGCAGCTCACACTCCCGGCGCGGCGCACCCTGCCTTACGACCCTCGAACGTAATAGCTTGATTCGGCATTCATCTTGCCATACCGACCGATGGATTCCGCAACGGAGTACAGCAATGTTCCCGCCTGCCATCTGCCAGACCATGCCCGTTCCGTCTCAGTTGTTCGGTTGGAGACGTAGTAATCCTTGTTGGCATACCCCACTTGGCCCCAGTCACCTTGATCGGTGTAGTTTCCCCATTGATGGAGGTAGTCGAATGAGGAATCCTTCCACGCGCACCAGTTTGTGACGCTGCACGTGGCTGCCGAGGCCTCATTTGCAGGCGGAACGACAAAGGTCGTTGCAACCAAAGAAGCCGCGAACCACCGAGCCTTCCTGGGAGATATCATAATAGCTAATCCTTTGTGCGTTGATTTCACCGGCCTCTTCCGTTAGCCTAGACCGCTATGCGCTAGGTGTCAAACAGCATCTCGTGTGCGATGGTGCCAACCTTGTCGGTCATCCGCTCAGATCCCCGTGTTTGAGTGGTCGTTAGCGGCATGGCGCGACGGCGTCGTACGGTCGAAGGCCGAGCCCCGCCGGGCTCGGCCGGCACACCGCGATGTACCTCGTCGGGCACGGTCACGACGTCCGTGACGTCTGCCCGACGCGCACGGCGGAGCAGTCTCGGCGACGACGCGACGGCAAGTCCGACGCCCTCGACGCGGGGCGCATCGCCCGCGAGACCCAGACCGACGCGGCGATGCCGGTGGCCTTCAAGCGGGCCGCGGGTGATGCCGGCCCGGACGAGACCCATGAGCTGATCTCGTTGTGGCACAAGGCTCGCCGCTCGATCCTGACCTCCCGCCAGCATCTGCTGAACG
>JALZNB010000014.1 GCA_030857905.1 Actinomycetota bacterium | reverse complement strand
CGGGTCTCACCGCGGGTGGCGTCAAGTAGCGCGGCTCCGGGGCCGATCTCGCCCACAGGCGCCGATCGGCCCCGGACGCTCAGCGGATGATGAACGTCATCGGCAGAAGCTCCGAGCGGTCGTGATCAACGTGCGCGCGCACTGGACGATCGAGGCCAGGCTCACCCACTCGACCTCCGCGTGCGCGCCGTCGCCGACGGGTCCGAAAAGGACAGTGGTAATCCCCGCGGCGGAAAGAAAAGCCGAATCGGCCCAGTAGGACATTCCGACCAACTCGGCGGGTTTGCCCCTCACTTCGGTGGCCGCCCTCACCACCTCGGCGACAATCGCGGTGTCATCGGCGGTCTCGAACGGTTCACGCGCCAACGTGGTGCGAACGTTGGTCTTGACGTCCGTCGCCCCGGCGAGCAGTTCGGCGATGTCACGTTCCACATCGGCAACGGTCTCGCCGGGCAGCGTGCGGCGTTCCAGAGTGAGCACGCACAGGTCCGGCACGGTCGACTCCTCCCGCCCCCCGCTGATCAACGACGCGTGCAGCGTGCCGGGCCCGAGACGCGGGTGTCGACGTGCCCGAAGCCGATCGTTGAGCTGATCCAGCGCCACGAGAATCGGCCCGGTCTTCAAAATCGCGTCCACGCCGAGGTGCGGACGCGACCCGTGCGCGGCCTTGCCGACCACCTCGATCTCAACCCACACGAAGCCCTTGTGCGCCGTCGCTACAGCCAGTTCCGTGGGCTCACACACGATCGCCGCGTCCGCGGTGACGTACTTCAACACCTCCTGCACCCCGGTACTTGAGTGCTCCTCATCGGCTACCGCGGCCACGACAACCTCGCCGTGGATACCCGCCCGATCCGCCTCCCGACACGCGATGAGCGCGGCGGCCAACCCCGCCTTCATGTCGTACCCACCCCGCCCGTACAACCGGTCGCCGTCCGTCGGCCAGCCCGTCATCCCACCCACCCCAACGGTATCGAGGTGACCACACAACAACAGCGTCTTCCCCTCACCTCGACGGGTCGACCGCACCACCACGCTGGGCCGCCCCGGCGTCTCCTCCACGATCCGCGCGTTCAGCCCGGCGCTGACCGCCCACTCCACGACAAACGCGGCGATCTCCGACTCACCAGCCGCCCCAGGCGCCAACGAAGGATTCACCGAGTCGATCGACACCAACCGCGTCAACAGGTCCACCACGTCACGTTCCATGCCTCCGATCCTTCGGCCGTGACCGGTCAAACACAAGCAATGACTACTCGAACTCGAACGTATGTACGAGCTGCGCAGAAGGGTGCAATCGCTCGTCGTAGGCTGAAGCCGTGTCGATCCGAGACTTGACCAAGCAGCTCGACTCGGTCTTGAGCAAGATCGACAGCGCGCTGTCGGCGTTGAATTCTGCGGCCGGTTCGCTCGATGAGGCGAACATGGTCATGACGTTCGCCGTATCCGGGTCGAACGCCCCGATCGTGGCGGAGACATTGGGAGGACTCCAGAACACGCAGGGTGTTGTCCGAGCGCAGTGGGAGGCACTGACACGCGCCGCGGACGTGGGGCGCCGCTAACCAAGCAAGCCTGATGGGCGATGCGAGCGTCGCGGTTGACCATCGCGCTTTACTGACGAATCCGTCCCCGGCTCCCGACTCCACGCCAGTCACAGCGACTCAGGAGCGCATTGAGGAACATCGGGGTGAGCTACCCCATCGTGTCGTCTCAGGAACCGGACAGAAAACCCATGGGCGCTGGGTCGACCCAGACGGAAATGCCCACGAGGTGGTCAGCGGCCGAGATGAGATGTACGAGCAAGCAATGAAGTTTTTTGTCGAGGACATGCACGCTCGACGAATCCCCGTTACAGCCGTGGACGTGGAAAAAAACTGGCCGTCCATATGCGCAAGAACGGTATCCGTTCCGCCGTAGTGATCATAAATAATCAACCGTGCGATGGCCCGATGGGCTGCGACGCGCTTGTGCCGGTAGTGTCGCCTCCCGGGTACACGCTGACGGTGTATGGACAGATTGTTTTCGGCGAGAATACAAAGGAACTGGTACGTCGAAATGGGTTCCCTAGACGTGTACTACTTGGCGGAGCACGGTGCTAAACCGATCGTGCTGGCTTCGAGCGAGGATGTGGACTCGCTGATCGACCAGGTAAGCGCCGGGTCACCGCCGGGAGCACCAATCATGATGGACGTGCATCTCTCCGGTGATCCGTACGCCCAGGGGCTTGACGTGGGGGTCGCGAGCGACCGAGGCATGGTCCGATACGCGGGCGGCGATTGGCCTCTCGGTGTGATTAGCGCGGGAACCGGGGACGCCCCCGACGTAGAAGTCGCTTACTTCTACATGGGCAACTGGCGTGGCTTCCCCGCGCGCTCGGAGATTTCGCTGGTAACAGTAAGCCAGGCCATAAAGGAATTCATGGTCTCCAACGGCGCACGACCAACATGCGTGCAATGGGAGCCTTCCCCCTGACCGGCCCGCAGGAGCCTTTCGCCTACTACACAAGATCCGCGATATGTGCGACCTGTAATGGGTCGACTCCTTGACATCTCCCACACGTCGCCAAGGTCGACAAACTCGCCCTGACAGTGAACTCGGTGCTGCCGTAATCGTTCGCACCAGACGGCTTTGAGTATCTGACGTAGTTGGTGATCGCTGAAACCAACGACAGACGGACCCAGCCCTGATCGACAAAGAAGCCCGCTAACCAACGAATACGCTGATTAACGGGCTTTTTCCGGATGTGCCCCCGGCAGGATTCGAACCTGCGCTCCCGCCTCCGGAGGGCGGTGCTCTATCCCCTGAGCTACGGGGGCGATCTCGTTCGGCGAAAGCCTAGCGCACCCACTTGGTGCGGACCGAATCAGGGGCGTGAGGGCGGTTCAGGAGTCCGCAGGCCGGTGCTGGGGATCTCGCCGATTAGGGCGCTGACCTGCGGTCTCGATGCGGTTGGGTGTTCGGCGCCACCGAATCCGGCCACTCCTCGGCACGATGACCACCGCCACGACCTGTGCGAACGTCAACTACGGTTGTACAGCTTCTTCGCCCACAGGTAGCCGACCAGTGTCAGGCCGGTGCACCAGGTGAGGGCGATGGTGACGTTGTTGCCGACGGGGCCGCCGAACAGCAGGCCGCGCAACGCCTCGATGACGGCGGTGAATGGTTGGTATTCGGCGAACTCGCGCACACCGGTCGGCATTGATTCCAAAGGGACGAAGGCGCTGCTGACGAACGGTAGGAAGAACGACAGTGGCATGACGGCGTTGCCGGCCGCTTCGGGGTTGGTGGATATGAGGCCCAGTAGGACGGCCAGCCACGTGAGGGCCAGGGTGGCCATGGTGAGCACGCCGATCACCGCCAGCCAGGAGCTGACGTCCGCGGTGGGGCGGAAG